>DATGLJ010000285.1:0-8695 GCA_035294185.1 Occallatibacter sp.
CCGGCCGGCCATTCTTCATGCCGTCTGGAATCTGCTGGGCGAATATGAACCCTGGCTCTCGACGGCGATAAAAACAAGCGACCCGGACAAGCTCTCCGCCATCGCCCGCAGGCCGATCCTGGTCATCACAGAAGATTCCGATGCGCAGCAGAAAGTCTTCTTTGACGACCTGCCCGTGGGCGCACGGCTGCGCCTGTTCGGATCAGCGCACACTCATTCCGCTCCCACGGGCCTGTCCCCCCAGCAGGCAATGCACTGGGCGGCAACGGCTCCCCCTGACGAACTGCTGAGCGACCGCCCAAGCAACTATCGCCGCTGGTGGAATCTTTCCTGGCAGTACGTCGAAGAGGGCGGGCAGACAAAAGCCGGTGACTGGACTGCGGCCGACGACGCGCGCCTGCGCTCGCTGGTCGACCGCGCCCATCGATTGGGCTATTGGATTCGCCTCTGGACTCTGGATGGCTTCAGCCCTGCCGACGACCAGGGTTGGGGAGCGTCGTACAACTTCGGCTCGCTGGCCGCCGTCGCGCTGCGCTGGAAAGCGGCCATCTCCGCCGGAGCCAATTTCATCGCCACCGATCAGATGGAACAGCTTGCCCCGTATCTCAGGCAGGAGGCGCAAAATCTACGGCCCGCCCGGGAGCGCGCGCCCTGACTCCCGGATCCTGCTTCCTCGTTCTCTGCTCTACCGGATCCACATCTCCGGCTTGCTGACCGAAATCGCGCTCAGCCCCTGCGCCAGCAGCTCTTCCACTTCCTTCATCGCCTCAATCAGCCCTCCTCCGACAACCGGCAGATCGGCGGAGATCGCGCGCACACGCGAAAGCATCTTCGGCGCAACCAGCGCCGGCAGAATCTCCAGCGCGTGCACCGGCGTATTCTTCAACTGGTTCGAGATAGTGTCCATTGCGCCCGAATCGAGCAGAAACGTCCGCTGGATAGCATAAAGCCCGATGGAGAGCGCATGGCGCAGGGGATCGAGGTGCGTCGAGATAATCCCGCGTGCGCCTACGCGCTTGAGGTAGTTCACCGCGTACTTGTCGCGCGAAAAGCCGTTGAGCAGATCGAGATTGACGATAGGCAGCTTGCCGGCGCCAAGCAGCCGCTGAATCATCGATTCGCAGTTTTCCGGGTCGCCCGTGAGCAGGTAAATAATGCTGCCGTGGGCGGCGGCGGCCAGTTCGACGTGTTCGGGCTTGCGCACCGCGGGAATAATCGGGCTTTCTGCGCAAAAGATGCGCAATGGCGTCGGGCTTTCCGGCATAGGTCGATTCAATCCCTTCAATTTCCTCTCGGACGCGAGCGCAGCCGGCGAGCCGCGCCCAGCGCGGCGTTCCGTCATCTCTTCCCCGGCGGAGCAGTGGAATGCCGCACCACCAGCTCCGGTTCAATTTGAACCTGCGTCACCGACTCTTTGCCTTCCATCAGCTTCAGCAGGCTTTCCATGGCCATCTGTCCCATGCGGCGCATGGGTTGGCGAATGGTGGTGAGCGGCGGCTCGGTGTATGCGGCAAAAAACAGGTCGTCGAATCCGGCAATCGAGATATCGTCAGGCACGCGCAGGCCGCGATTGCGCAGGCAGCGCATTGCGCCCAGTGCGGTCATATCGTTGTAACAGCAGACGGCGGTAGGCGCCTTGGCGATGGCGAGCAATTGCTCCATCGCCCGCATTGCACCTTCCGCGCCGCCGTCGCCCTGCGCCACAAGCTCATCCGGAGCCGGAAGACCGGCCGCGCCGAGCGCGGCACGATAGCCGGCAAGCCGTTCGCTGTCCGACTGATATCCGAACCGGTCGCCGATATACGCAATACGGCGATGCCCAAGCGCGATCATATGCTCGGCAACGGCGCGCATGCCGTCCCGATTGCGAATCATCACCGAATGAACAAATTCCCCAGGGTACTGATCGTTGACAAGCACGATCGGCACCATCATCTGGCTGAGCAGGGGAACGTAAAGCGCGCCCACGCGCGACGAGGTGACGATGATGCCGTCGACGCGCCGCTCGGCAAGCGACTGGACGACTTTGCGCTCGCGCTCCGGATCGGCGTTCGAGTCAGCAAGGATCACGGAATAACCGAAATCGTTCGCCGTCTGCTCGATGCCGCAGACCACTTCGCTGGCGAACGGATCGGCCACAGTGGTGACAACCAGGCCGATGGTGCGGGTGCGGCGCGTAACTAGGCCGCGCGCCACGGCGCTGGCCCGGTAGCCGGCCTCGTCGGCAATCTTGCGGATGCGCGCGGCGGTCTGCGCATTCACCAGCGGACTATTCTGCAGCGCGCGCGAGACCGTGGGATGCGAAACCTGCGCGATGCGCGCAATATCTTTGATCGATGGCTGGCGAAGCGGGCGCCGCGCGATCCCGTTTGCCTCCCTGACTTTTTCCTCGCTCATTGCGCGGGTCTCCCGCGCACACGTGTGCGCCCCGCCCCAGTCTCTCCCACCGGCAAGCTCCCCGTCAAACGCGCCGTCCGGCCCTGCAAGGCGATGCATCAGAGGATCTTTTTGCCGAATACGGAACATGCCAGCTCGACCGCGAGGTCGGCCGTGCGGTTGTGTTCGTCGATAACCGGATTGACCTCGACAATTTCGAGGCCAAGCAGGCGTCCATAGTCGGCGATGATCTCCATCGCCAGATGCGCCTCGCGATAGGTCGCGCCTCCGCGAACAGGGGTGCCGACTCCCGGCGCAACCTCCGGATCGATCCAGTCCATATCGAGCGAGACATGGTAGCCGGCGGTCCCGCGCCCCGCCGCGCGCAGCGCCTCCTCCATGACAGCGCGCATGCCGCGCTCATCGATATCGCGCATGGTGTAGACCTCGGTCATGCCTGCTCGCCGGAGGTTTCCCCGCTCGGCTGCGTCGATATCGCGAAGCCCGATAAGGACAGCATTCTCAGGAGAAACCTTGGGAGAAAAACCGCAGAGGTTGCTCAGCGGCCCAGGGCCAAGGCCGAGCAGCGCCGCGAGCGGCATGCCGTGCACGTTGCCTGAAGGAGAGGTTTCAGGCGTGTTGATATCGGAATGCGCATCGAGCCAGATCAGACCGATTGTTTTGCTCTGGCGGCGATGGAACTCGGCGACACCCGCCACGGAACCGGCGGCAAGCGAGTGATCTCCGCCCAGCACAAGCGGCGTAGCGCCGGCTTCGAGCGCCGCGGCAACGGCCTCGGCAGTGCGTGCGCATGTTTCGGCAATCTCTTTCAGATAACGCGCCTTCCTGCTGCCCATTGCCTGGGTTTCGGCAATCTCCACGCGGATATTGCCGCCATCGGTGACGCGGTACCCAAGCGCCTCGAGCCGCGCCTGCAGACCGGCTACGCGCACCGCCGAAGGACCCATGTCGACGCCGCGGCGGCTGGCGCCCATATCGAGGGGCACGCCGATCATGCGGATCTCCCGCGTGGGCCGAGCCTGCGCGCCGCCAGGCCCAGGCGCCGTGGGGGCAGGTGAGTATCGGGAGGTTTTCGGCATGGACACGCCCCTCGGAAAAACAGCAGAGTTCCAGAGAAACATTAAAACAGTCGCAGGAACTGCCAGGCAAAAAGCAGAGGCCCGGCTTGCGCCGGGCCTCTCTGGTCGCTGTGATCGCTGCCGTTATTCGGCCGCCATCTCTTCCGCTTCGCCTTCCTGGCGCATCATCTCCAGTTCGCGCTCCTCAGCTTCGCGCTCGGCAGTCACCTCCTGCTGAACGCGCGCCGCAGCCTCTTCGAGCTCCGGCGAGAGCTGTACGTTGCGGTAGTACTCCAGGCCGGTGCCCGCGGGAATCAGGCGTCCGACGATCACGTTCTCCTTGAGGCCGCGCAGGTTGTCCACCGCGCCGTTGATCGAGGCTTCGGTAAGCACGCGCGTGGTCTCCTGGAAGCTGGCCGCGGAGATGAATGAATCGGTCGAGAGCGAAGCTTTGGTAATGCCGAGCAGGAGCGGTCGCCCGATCGCCGGACGGCCCCCTTGCGCGAGCACGCGCTCGTTCTCCTCCTTGAAGCGGAACCGGTCCACCTGCTGCTCGAGCAGGAAGTTGGTGTCGCCCACATCGTCGATCCGCACCCAGCGCAGCATCTGCCGGACAATCACTTCGATGTGCTTGTCGGAGATGGCCACACCCTGCAGCCGGTAGACCTCCTGGATTTCATTCACCAGGTAGGCCTGCAGCTCCTTCTCGCCCAGCACGGCAAGGATATCGTGCGGGTTGAGCGGGCCATCCATCAGCGGATCGCCGGCGCGCAGCCGCTCGCCTTCCTGCACGTTCACGTGAATGCCCCGCGGCACCAGGTATTCCTTCTCGTCGCCGTTGTCGGCGGTCACGTAAATCTTGCGCTGGCCCTTCGAAACTTCGCCGAAGCGGACCACGCCGTCGATCTCCGTAATGATCGCCGTCTCGCGCGGTTTACGCGCTTCGAACAGCTCCACCACGCGCGGCAGACCGCCGGTGATGTCCTTGGTGCGCGTCGATTCCTTGGGAATCTTCGCCAGCACGTCGCCCGGCCCGACCTCGTCGCCGTCCTGCACCATCAGGTGCGCTCCGCGGGGCAGCAGATAGCGCTTGTTGCCCTTGGCGCCCTTGATCGCAATGGCCGGCTGCCGCTTCTCGTCGGGAGAATCGGCCACCACCCACCGCGACAGGCCGGTGACTTCATCCACTTCCTCGTTCAGCGTGATGCCTTCCTGCAGATCCTTGAACTGCACGGCGCCGCCGATTTCCGTCAGAATCGCGTAGGTGTACGGATCCCACTCGGCCAGCAGCTCGCCCAGCTTGACGGGCGCATTATCCTTCACGCGCAGGCGCGCGCCGTACACCACCTGGTAGCGCTCCTTTTCGCGGCCGCGATCGTCCACCACGGCGATCGAACCGGAGCGATTCATCGCCACCAGCGTGCCATCCTTGCTCTCGACGGTGTTCAGGTTGATGAAGCGCACGAAGCCGTTGTTCTTGGCTTCCAGACGCGACACCTCGGCTACGCGGCTGGCCGTGCCGCCCACGTGGAAGGTACGCATCGTGAGCTGCGTTCCCGGCTCGCCGATCGACTGCGCGGCGATCACGCCGCAGGTTTCGCCCAGCTCCACCATGCGGCCCGAGCCCAGGTTGCGCCCGTAGCACAGCGCGCACACGCCGCGCCGCGACTCGCAGGTAAGCACCGAACGAATCTTGACCTTCTCGACGCCCGCGCCCTGAATCGCCGACGCAATCTCCTCGTCGATCAGCTGGTTCACATCGACGACGACATTGCCGTCGTAATCCTTGATGCGCTCGAGCGACACGCGGCCAATGATGCGGTCGCGCAGCGGCTCGATAATCTCGCCGGATTCGACGATCGAGCCTACGTAGATGCCTTCCATCGTGCCGCAGTCGTGCTCGGTTACGATTACGTCCTGCGCCACGTCGACCAGACGGCGGGTCAGGTAGCCCGAATCGGCCGTCTTCAGCGCCGTATCGGCCAGTCCCTTGCGCGCGCCGTGCGTCGAAATGAAGTATTCGAGCACCGTGAGGCCTTCGCGGAAGTTCGCGGTGATCGGAGTCTCAATGACTTCGCCTGAAGGCTTGGCCATCAGTCCGCGCATGCCGCTGAGCTGGCGAATCTGCTGTTTCGAACCGCGGGCGCCCGAATCGGCCATGATGTAGATCGGGTTCATGGCGCCTTCCTCGTCGGCCCGCTTCATGTTCGAGAACATCTCGTCGGCCACCTGATCGGTCACAGCCGACCACATCTGGATGACCTTGTTCGAACGCTCGCCGTTGGTGATCGCGCCATCCATGTACTGCTTCTGGACCTCGATCACCTTGCGGTCGGCTTCCTCGACCATTGTGTACTTGGTCTTGGGAATGACCATGTCGTCCAGGCCAACCGAAAGACCCGAGCGCGTGGCGAACTGGAAGCCCAGCGACTTGATGCGGTCGAGCATTCCGACCGTCGTTTCAAGCCCCAGGTTCTGGTTGCAATAGTTCACCAGCTGGCCGATGCCTTTCTTTTTGAGCAGGCCATTGATAAAGGGCATTCCGGCCGGCAGCGCATCGTTCAGGATCACGCGGCCCACGGTGGTGTTGATGTACTGCTTGTCAAATTCCACCGGCTCGGTGTGCGTCAGGTCCTGGTCATCGTAGGCTGTCGTCATGTCCAGCACCTTGCCCGTGTAGCGCAGGCGGATCGGCGTCAGCGTCTCCACCTCTTTGGCCTCGAGCGCCATCAGCACCTCTTCGGTGTTGGCGAAGACGCGGCCTTCGCCGCGGGCGCCGTGCTTGGCCTTGGTCAGGTAGTAGAGGCCGAGCACCATGTCCTGCGTCGGCACGGTGATAGGCTGGCCCGAAGCCGGCGACAGAATATTGTGCGAGGCCAGCATCAGCACGCTGGCTTCGATCTGCGCCTCGGGCGACAGCGGGATATGCACAGCCATCTGGTCGCCGTCGAAGTCGGCATTGAAGGCGGTGCAGACCAGCGGATGAATCTTGATGGCCTTGCCCTCGACCAGCACCGGTTCAAATGCCTGAATGCCCAGCCGGTGCAGCGTTGGCGCGCGGTTCAGCAGCACCGGATGGTCCTTGATGACTTCCTCAAGGATGTCCCACACCACCGGCTCCTGCATCTCGACCATCTCCTTGGCCTGCTTGATGGTCGTGCACTGGCCGGTCTGCTCCAGGCGGTGATAGATGAACGGCTTGAACAGTTCGAGCGCCATCTTCTTCGGCAGGCCGCACTGGTGCAGCTTCAGCTCCGGCCCCACTACGATGACCGAACGGCCCGAATAGTCCACGCGCTTGCCGAGCAGGTTCTGGCGGAAGCGGCCCTGCTTGCCCTTGAGCGTGTCGGAGAGCGACTTGAGCGGGCGGTTGTTGGCGCCCCTCAGCACGCGGCCGCGGCGGCCATTGTCAAACAGCGCGTCGACAGCCTCCTGCAGCATGCGCTTCTCATTGCGCACGATCACTTCCGGCGCGTGCAGGTCCATCAGCTTCTTCAACCGGTTGTTGCGGTTGATCACGCGGCGATAGAGATCGTTGAGATCGGACGTAGCGAAGCGGCCGCCGTCCAGAGGCACCAGCGGGCGCAGCTCCGGAGGGATCACCGGCAGCACGTCGAGAATCATCCACTGCGGCTTGTTGGACGACTTGCGGAAGGCCTCAACCACCTTCAGGCGCTTGGCGTACTTCAGCTTCTTCTGCGCCGAGCTCTCGCTCTTCATGCGCTCGCGCAGCTCGATGGCCAGCTCGTCGACATTGACGCGCTTGAGCAGCTCCTTGATGGCTTCGGCGCCCATCATCGCCTTAAAGCCCGAGGGCCGGAACTGCTGGTCGAGCTCGCGGAAGCGGTTCTCGTCCTTGATGATCTCGCGCTCGCGTACCGGCGCGTCGCCCGGATCAACCACAACGTAAGACTCGAAGTAAAGAATGCTCTCCAGGTCGCGCAGCGAAATGTCGAGCAGGTGGCCAATACGCGACGGGAGTCCCTTGAAGAACCATACGTGCGAGCAGGGCGAAGCCAGCTCGATATGGCCCATCCGCTCGCGGCGCACCTTGCTCACCGTCACTTCCACGCCGCACTTGTCGCAGATCACGCCGCGGTGCTTCATGCGCTTGTACTTGCCGCAGAGGCACTCCCAGTCAGTGACCGGACCGAAGATGCGCGCGCAGAACAGGCCGTCGCGCTCCGGCTTGAAGGTGCGGTAGTTGATCGTCTCCGGCTTGGTGACCTCGCCATGCGACCAGCTGCGGATCTTTTCCGGGCTGGCAAGCATGATGCGGATGGCGTCGAAGTCGGTGATCGGGCTGGTAAGCTCAAATGGGTTCGAACGGAACAAGGCGACCCTCCAATTTCCCAGCTACTAGCCTTTAGCTACTAGCTTCTGGCTTCCCCGGTCCGGGAAGCGGTGTTTACGTTAATCACTCACAAACGGTTTGCGTCGCCTCTGCCGCCGGCTTGCTCTCCAACGAGCGAAAGGCCGAAAGCCGGCAGCTAAAAGCTATCGTTAATCCGCCGCCGCCACTTCCGGCTCCGGAGCCTTGCGGCCGGCCGCATCGGCGCGCTTGATCAGCTCCACGTCGAGACAAAGCGACTGCAGCTCGCGGATCAGAACGTTGAACGACTCGGGCACGCCCGGCTCAATAGCGGCTTCGCCCTTGACGATGGCCTCATAGATCTTGGTGCGGCCGTAAACGTCGTCGGATTTAGCCGTCAGCAGCTCCTGAAGAATGTAAGCGGCTCCATAGGCTTCCAGTGCCCAGACCTCCATCTCGCCGAAACGCTGGCCGCCGAACTGCGCCTTGCCGCCCAGCGGCTGCTGGGTGATCAGCGAGTACGGCCCGATGGAACGCGCGTGAATCTTGTCATCGACCAGGTGGGAGAGCTTGAGCATGTAGATGTAGCCCACCGTCACCGGCTGCTCGAACTGCTCGCCCGTCATGCCGTCATAGAGCGTCGTCTTGCCCGATTCCGGCAGACCCGCCGCCTTGAGCAGCGCCTTGATCTCCTCCTCGCGCGCACCGTCGAAGACCGCGGTGCCGAACCAGATGCCGCGCTCCATGCCCAGGCCCACGCGAACCAGCGTCTCGTCGTCGAGCTCGAGCAACTGCCGCAGCGCGGCCGTGCCGGCAAACGCCTGCTTGACCTGCTCGCGGATAAAGTTCGCATCGGAGTTGCCGCGAACCAGGGCCGCAATCTTCTTGCCCAGTCCGTGCGCCGCCCAGCCGAGGTGCGTCTCGAGAA
>DATGLJ010000286.1:0-4128 GCA_035294185.1 Occallatibacter sp.
AAGCACCACGGCCAGGAGCCGACGAATGTGTATATGTGAAAGCGGAGCTGCGACATTCTGGCGATTCCGGCCGGAAATGCGATAAACGTGCGAACGACCGGGAGCAATCTGCCCAGCATGATCGTAATCGATCCGTACCGCTCGAAGAACCAGGTCATGCGATCCAGATCGCCATGGCTCATCAGCACCCAGTTGCCGTAACGCTCCACCAGCGGGCGGCCGCCTTTGGCGCCGATCCAATAAGCTACGGCAGAGCCCAGGTTACAGCCGATGGCGCCAGCCGTCGCCGCCAGAAGGAGATTGAAGCGGCCGAGATAAACCACATAGCCGGCGAAGGGCATGATGATTTCCGAGGGCAGCGGAATGCAGGCCGACTCGATGGCCATCAGCGCGGCTACGCCCGCGTAGCCTCCAGCATCGATGGCATGGGTGATGAATTGAACAAGGAAGGCGAGAAATCTTTCGTTCATGAGCGTACTCAGTATATAGGCGCATTCAGCGCCGATTCCCGCTCTCTGAGCCGCTTTGCGATGGAAATCGCATTGCACACGTATGCAATTTTCGTTGCCCGCTTTGTTACGATGGACTCACGTTGAATTGTCGCTTTGGGAGAGTCTGCACTTGCCCGATTTTCCGCCTGTTCCGCTTACGCTCGAGGGTGCAAGCCTCCTGCATCAGTTTTTCCGCTTCGACTGGAAGGCGTGGCGGGCCTGCGCGCCCGGCGAACGCGAGCGCATCGCCGCCGAGTTTGCGCATCTGCTCAGGCAACTGGAGCGCGCAGCCGAAGCAGGGCCCGTGCACACGGCGCTTTATTCCGAACTCGGCCACAAAGGCGACCTGATCCTCATTCATTTTCGCGATTCGCTCGAAGCGCTGAACCAGGTCGAGCTCGAACTGGCGCAGTCGCGTTTCCACGACTTCCTCACTCCGGTTCATTCTTATGTTTCGGTCGTCGAGCTGGGCCTGTATGAATCGACGCGGAAAACGTATGAGGCTGCGGCGGCCAAAGGTCTAGCGGCGCATTCGGCGGAGTGGAACAACGAGATTGCCGAATCGCTCAGGCGCGGCGCCGAAGCCATGAAGCCGCGGCTCTGGCCGGCGATTCCGGAGGCGAAATATCTCTGCTTTTATCCGATGGACCGCAAGCGCGGCGAGCAGGCGAACTGGTACACGGTTCCGTTTGCCGAGCGGCAGCGCATGATGCACGAGCACGGCATGATCGGCCGCCGCTACGCCGACCAGGTTCGGCAGATCATCTCCGGATCGATCGGCATGGATGACTGGGAGTGGGGCGTCGATCTCTTCGCCGACGATCCGGTGGCCTTCAAAAAGCTGATCTACGAGATGCGCTTCGATGAAGTGAGCGCCGTCTATGCGCTCTTCGGGCAGTTTTATATTGGCGTGAGGCTGCCGGTCGAAAAGCTGAGCAGCTGGCTGGCCGGAAGGATCTAGCTCGCAGTCATCAAAGACCAGCCTCCTCCGGAACTGGAGGTTCAACTTCTCGAACATGGCAACGAGCAAATCCGCAATCAGGCAACCTGGCAAAAGCTCATCGAAAACTGCCGTCCGCGCTGCACGCGGTCCGCTCGCGCCCGAGCGAGTGAGCGCCATCCTCAAGGCGCTCGACGAAGCCTATCCGAGCGCTGCGTGCGCGCTGCACCACCGCAATCCGTGGGAACTTCTGGTCGCCACCATTCTCTCTGCGCAGTGCACCGACGCACGCGTGAACATGGTCACGCCGGAACTTTTCCGGCGCTTCCCTACCCCGGCGGCGATGGCCAGGGCCACGCTCCCGGAGCTTGAGCAACTCATCAGGACCACCGGATTTTTCCGCAACAAGGCGAAGTCTCTCCAGGGCGCGGCGAAGAAGGTGACGGAGGAATTTGGCGGCCAGGTGCCGCAGACGCTGGCCGAGCTGATCACCATTCCCGGGGCGGCGCGCAAGACGGCGAATGTGGTGCTGGGCGTGTCCTTCGGCAAAGCGGAGGGCGTGGTCGTCGATACGCACGTCTTCCGCATTTCCCGCCGTCTTGAACTGGCAAGGGGCGGCACGCCGCAGGAGGTCGAAAAGGAACTGATGGCCGTGTTGCCCCGGGACCGCTGGATCGGCTACTCGCATCAGGTGATCCATCACGGCCGGCAGGTGTGCACAGCGCGGAACCCGAAATGCGACCGCTGCAATCTGGAAACGTTGTGCCGGTCAAAGGACAAAACCTGGCGGAGCTGAAGCAGCCGGACCGGTCAGCGTTGGCAATCAGCGCGGGCAATTCGCGGTGAGAGCTTTGCGCGTGGCGTCAATCAGCCCGGGAACATCCGAGACGCGGGCCTCGGCCGCCGGCTCCCAGCCATGATCGCGCAGCGTGGCGCTGGTCATCGGCCCGATGGAAATCGCCGGCACGCCAGCAAACGGAAACGCAACGCCGGCTGCCCGCGCCGCCGCGGCCAGGTGCGTCACGCTCGACGAACTGGTAAACGTCGCCGCATCGATTCCCTTTCTGAGCGCGACGCGCAGCAGCTCAGGGGCTGCCTCGGGGAGGACGTTTCTGTATGCGTCCACGACATCCACCTGCGCGCCCGCTGCGCGCAGCGCATCGGGAATTGCGTCGCGGGCAATCTCGGCTCGCGCCACCAGGACTCTTGTCCCGGCAACCTGGTCTGCCAGCGCTTCGGCCAGCGCTTCGGCAATGTACGCAGGTGGAATCAGCGCCACTTCAAGACCGGCCTTGCGCACTGCAGCGGCCGTTGCCGGGCCCACGGCAGCAATCCGAGGCATTTCCGAAGGAGCAGTCGAAATGCCCAGAATGCCCGCGCGCGCGACAACGGAGCGCACCGCGTTCGCGCTGGCCACAATGAACCAGTCGTACCGGCTGAGCTGCCGCAGCGCGGCGTCGAGCGGCGCGCAATCGCGCGGCGGCCGGATCTCGAGCACGGGCACCTCGACCGGCTCGGCGTCCAGCGCGCGCAGGCCCTCGCTCAGCTTGCCGGCCTGATGCGCGGCGCGGGTCACCAGCACGCGCCGCTCGGCGAGCGGCCCGCTCATGCGGCCCCGCCCGCCGGCTGTTCCTGATGAGCGAGCAGGGCTTCTGCGCCGGCCTCGCGCAGCAGCTGCGCTGCCATCAGCCCCAGTTCCCGTGCGTCGCAGCGCGGCGAGCGATGGTAGGCGCGCACGATCGCTCCGCTCTGCGGCGAGGCCACGGCTGCGAAAATCTCGAACCAGGGCTCCACATCCGAGTGCCGGCGCTTCTCGCAGGGCCGGCAATAGATCCCGACAGGCACCTGGCATCCGCCGCCAAGCGCGGCCAGCGCAGCGCGTTCGGCAGTTACAGCGAAGCGCGTATCGTCGTGATCGAGAAAGGCAACTGCCTCGAGCGTGGCAGCGTCGCCGCTGCGGGTTTCGATGGCCAGAGCACCCTGTCCGGCCGCCGGGCAGAACTCCTGCGGCGCCAGCCGCTCGCGCACCCAGTCGGTGCGGCCCAGCCGGTCGAGACCGGCTGCGGCCAGCAGAATGGCATCGACATGACCGTCGGCCAGCTTGCGCAGGCGCGTGTCCACATTCCCGCGGAACTCGACTGCTTCGATGTCCGGGCGCAGCGCCATTAGCTGCGCCCGGCGGCGCGGGCTGCTCGTTCCCACGCGGGCGCCCTGCGGCAGCGCGGCAAGGCTGAAATGATCCTTTGCAACAAAGACGTCGCGCGGGTCAACACGCGGCGGCGTGGCCGCGAGCGTGAACGGGGCGGGCAGCTCGGTTGGCAGATCCTTCAACGAATGCACCGCCAGATCGATACGGCCGCCGGCAAGCGCCTCTTCGATCTCTTTCGTGAACATGCCTTTCGTGCCCACCTGTGCGAATGCTGCCTCCTGCAGCCGGTCGCCGGTGGTCCTGATGATTTCGATTTCGACAGCGTGGCCGGCAGCGCGCAGCAAGGAAGCAATATGATTCGCCTGCCAGAGCGCAAGCTGCGAACCGCGGCTGCCAATACGCAGGTTCATCGCCGCGCCTCCGCAGCCGGATGCGGCGCAGCGGCGTGAGCCACTTCGCCGTCCGCGCAGGAAGCTGCATCGGCCGAAAAATTCCCGCTGTCCGGCTGCGAGGGCGAAACCGACCACTCCTCGCACAGCGCTTCGAGC
>DATGLJ010000287.1:0-8098 GCA_035294185.1 Occallatibacter sp.
CCATTTCACGATAAAAATGTGAGCGGAGCCTCAAACGCGCTCGCTCAGCATGGCAGAGCGGAATTTTTTCGTGATTTCAGAGCCTGTTTTTGTTGGCGCACCTGATCAAAGCACGTTCATTTAAACTAAGTTAGTTATGGACACGACAGGTTGCGGGACCGCGATCGTCACGCCGTTTCGCGCGGATGGGTCGATCGACGAGCCGGCGCTGTGGGCGCTGGTGAACTGGCAGATCGAATCGGGCATCGACTTCATCGTTGCCTGCGGATCGACGGGCGAAGCGGCCACGCTCGACGAAGAAGAGTGGCTGCACGTCATCCGCATCGTGGTGGAAGCCTCGGCCGGCCGCGTTCCGGTATGGGCCGGCTGCACGCACAACTCGACGCGCGCCCTCGTCCGCCAGGCTTCGCTGCTCAAGCGCATTCCCGGCGTCGGCGCAGTTCTGTCGGCCAATCCCTACTACAACAAGCCCACGCAGGAGGGCCAGTTCCAGCATTTTCTCGCTCTGGCGCGGGCGGTTGATCCTTTGCGCGTGTGCCTCTACAACGTTCCGGGAAGAACGGCCGCAAACCTTGAGCCGGAGACCGTGGCTCGGCTGGCGGTGGCGGCCAGGAACATCCAGGCGATCAAGGAAGCCAGCGGCAGGCTGACGCAGTTCGCCGAGCTGGTCCATATCCTGCCGCGCAGCTTCAGGATATTTTCAGGCGATGATAACCTGGCGCTTGCCGCCATTGCCGTGGGCGCGCATGGGCTGATCAGCGTGGCCTCGAACGAAGCCCCGAAGGAAGTGGCGCGCATGGTGCGCGACGCCCTGAGCAACAACTGGGCCGGGGCGCGCGAGCTGGAGCGGCGCTACGCCAGGCTCTTCGAAGCGAACTTCTGGGAGTCCAATCCCGGGCCGGTGAAGACGGTGATGAGCATGATGGGCTGGTGCAGCGATGCGGTCCGGCTGCCGCTGGTGCCGCCGGCGCCGGCCACGCGTGCGCGGCTGGAGCGGGTGGCCGGCGAACTGGGGCTGCTCAAACATGCGCCCTTGCCTGCCGGATACCGCCCCGAGGTCTTCTAGCCTGCCGGCGGATCGCCCATCGGCAGAAGCGATTAGCGCGGTCATCAGAATTGCCGGCGCACCGGGCATGAATCCCGCCGCGCCGGTTGCCGGCATCTGTGCGTAGCCGCCGACAGCCGCCTTCGCGATCATCCCGGCCTGCCGGAACCAGCCCGCATTCAGGCTATGTAGACCTCGCCCGGCTTCCACTCGACGACCTGCACGCCTGCGCCGACCAGCGCCGAGAGCTGCGCCGGCGTGCCGGCAAGCGGCGGCCACGTGCCGAAGTGGATAGGCAGGATCACTTCCGGCTCGAGCAGCTTTGCGGCCAGAGCGGCCTGCCTGGGCCCCATGGTGAAATGTCCGCCAATGGGCAGTATGGCCACCTTCGGGCGATAAAGATCGCGGATGATGCTCATGTCGCCGAAGACGTCGGTGTCGCCGGCGTGGTAAAGCGTGGGCCCGCCGGCGATGCCGATTATGTAACCGGCCGCGACGCCGACATAGTGCCAGCCCTTTTCATCCTGCGCGGCGGCCGAGTGCCTGGCGTCCACCATGGTCGCGGCTGCGTCGTTCAGCTTTACGGTGCCGCCCAGGTTGATGCCAATAGTCTGGCTGACGCCCTTCTGCCCCACATAATCGGCAAGCTCATAGATGGCCACGACCGTAGCTCCATGCTTGTTCGCCACCGGCACAGCATCGGAGATGTGATCGGCGTGGCCGTGCGTCAGCAGGATAAAGTCGATCTTCGACGGCAGCTCGAATCCCTTCGGGTACTTCGGGTTCTGCGCGATAAACGGGTCGATCAGAATTTTCGTCCCTTCGGGAGTCTCAACCAGAACCGTGGCGTGACCAAGCCAGGTGATGCGGGTTCCTTTTGCTGCGCTCATCCTCCTCCTCCAGTTCCTCCAACAGGATCATGACGCGAGCAGGCGCGGCTGAGCAAATGACCTGCCGCGGAAAACGGCCTTGACCCCGCTCCCCGGCAGCGCTACGCTCTCTCTTGAGGCGAATAAATGGCGAAAATAGATCCACGAGCTCCCGCTTCTCCGGCCGTCTCCGCTCCCGGCCTTTTCCCTATCCTCGGCGGCTCTGAGGCGCCGAATATGGAAAGAAGCCCTGGCCCGCTGGCGCGCCGGGCGGCGCAGGCGCCGCTCGACTCGACCGGCTGTCTTACCGAATACCGGCCGCTTGCCTCGCGCACGATCCTCTGCAGGGTCAGCAGCAGCCGAGGGCTTCCCTTTGCCTATGGCATCAATCCGTACCGCGGCTGCGAGTTTGCCTGCCGCTACTGCTATGCGCGCTACACGCACGAGTTCCTGGAGTTCGCGCCCGAGGACTTCGAGCGGAAGATCTACTACAAGGAGAATGCCGGCTGGCTGCTTAAGCAGGAATTGAGGCGGCTGAAGCCGGGGACGCAGATTGCTCTGGGCACGGCCACCGATCCCTACCAGCCGCTCGAACGCCGGCAGCGGGTCACGCGGTCGATTCTCGAGGCCTTTGCGGAGACAAACGGCCTTGTCCTGGGACTGGTGACCAAATCCACGCTGGTTGCGCGCGACGCCGGACTGTTGAAAGAGATCGCGCAGCGGCACAGGCTTACGGTCTGCCTTACCGTGACCACCATGGACAACAGGCTTGCGCGGATACTGGAGCCCCGTGCGCCGCGGCCCGATCTGCGCATGCGCACGCTCGAGCGGCTGCGCGGCGAGGGAATCCGCGCGGGCGTGCTGTGCTCGCCGGTAATGCCGGGAATTACGGACTCGCGCGCCTCTCTTGCCGCTGTGGCGCGCGCGGCTCGAGCCGCAGGCGCAAATTTCTTCTCCGCCGGCGCGCTGTTCCTCAAACCGTGCTCGCAACCCACATTTTTGCGCTTTGTAAAGGAAAATTTCCCCGGCCAGCTTGCGGCCTACGAACGGCGCTACGGCGCCGGCGCCTTTGTCTCCGCCGGGTACCGCAGGCGCATCGCCGACCTGGTGGACGCCATCTGCCGGGAGCAGAAGCTTGGAAGCCGTTACGCGGAGACGGGAGAGTTGCCTGAGAAAATTGCGGAGCTGCAACCCCGGCTGCCGTTTTGAGAGCAGGGAACAGGGCCGGAGCAAGGCCCACAGCGAAAAGGGGGCGGAAAGCTGCATTGTGCGCCGCCGTGCACGGCCTGCTTGTTTTCCGCCGGTCCTTCGGCGCTTCGCGGTCGCCCTTATCGCGTCATGATCACCTCGGAGATCGAATCTCTGGCCAGGAACTGCTTGTGGCCGCTCCAGCCGGCAAAAAGCCGCTCGATGCTGCGATTTGTAAAGGACCGCCGGATGGGGAATGGCTCGGAAAGCTGCACATGGATCTCATTGCCGGCGCTGACGTGGAAGCGGCAATGGACCGTCTCTTCGCCCTGCGTGCGCGTGTGAAAGAGCGCCAGCACCTGTCCGCCCGGGTTCATGGACGAGTAGAGGTGCGAGACGACAGGCTGCACGAAGGCATCGGGCAGGTAGTCGAGCGCGGTCCACAGCAGGACAATGTCGAAGAGGCGGCCGGAAAAGTCGAGAGTCTGGGCAAGAAAGGCCTGGGTGTCCCAGATAGGATTTCCTTCTTCGTCCTGGCCGTTTTGCCATTGGCCGGCGCAGGCCTCGTGCACAAGGTCGGACATGAAGATGCTGTGGCCAAGGCCGGTGAGATAGTTGATGTTCACCGACGAAGTGTAGCCGATGTCGAGGATGCGCAGCCCCGGCTCGGTTTCCAGCCGCTTGCGCAGAACAGACCAGGCGCCGGAGTGTCGCGGCACGCGAGGACCGGTCAGTCCGGCCTGACTGGCCGCGCCGCCGCCCTCCTGTTTCTTCTTACGGCCTAACAACAGAAAACCTCACGCGCGATGAGCAATGGCCGCGGAGCGCAGGCATGCCGGGTCAGAGGTTTCCTCCGGCCGCCGGCGCACTGGCGCCATCGGATCCTTTGCTGGCGGCGGCCTGGGTAAGGTCGACCTTGCCGCGGAAAACGGCGTTGTCTTCCACTGCAAGCCGCAGGGCGCGGATATCGCCTTCGACCGTGCAGCCGGCGCGCAGCTCCACGCGGCCGCTGGCCACCACGTTGCCCTGCACGCGGCCCTGGATGAGGACATCTCTGGCTGCCAGGTCGGCGGCCACGCTGGCGGTCGGACCGATGGTAAGCCGGCACTCGGACAGGGTTACGGTTCCTTCTACCCGGCCATCCACAATTAAATCTTCGCTGCCCTTCACTTCACCGCTGATCACGACACTTTTGCCGATGCGCGCGGGACCATTCTCGACTGCCATGAGCTTTTCCTTCCGTGAGCCCGCAAGGGCCCTCCCCGCACTATACGCAACAGGGGGGCGCGGCTTCAATGTTTGCGGATCGTGAGCGAATCCTTGGCGTCTAATGTAGCACGAGTTCCCGAAACGGATCGTGAAACGGGCCTTGATAAATAGATCGCCAGGCCGGTTGACGGCTAGAATCGAGATAGTGCGCGCTCTTCTGCCATCGGCCTGCCTTCTTGCCTGTCTTTTTCCATCGACGGCGGTTTCCGGGCCGGCGCAGCAGGCGGCTGCCGCGCCCACCGCCGCCGGCCAGCCCCTGCCGCAGGCTGTGGTGGACCGCGCGCTGGCCAACGAGCTGCGCGCTGCACGGGATGCGAATCATCCCATGCGCTACCTTCTGCGCAAAACTACGCCGCGGCTGACGGCGACCCGCGAAATTCTCGAAACCAGGGACGGCGATGTAGCGCGGCTGCGCTCGATCAACGACGAGCCGCTTGGCGCCGACGCCGACCGGCGCGAGCTCGAACGGCTGATGGAGCTCGAAACCGACCCGGCAAAACAGCGGCACCGCAAGCAGGCCGAGGATGCCGACGCCGCGCGGGCGGTCGAGGTGCTGCGCATGCTGCCGGCGGCCTTCATCTACCGGTACGCGGGACCGGGGCAGGGAAAAGATGGACCCGTCGCGCGGTTTGTCTTCTTTCCCAACCCGAAATTCGATCCGCCGGATATCGAGACCCAGGTATTGACGGCGATGAGCGGCGAAATCTGGATTGACCCCGCGGCCGGCCGCGTGACGCGGCTCGAAGGTTATCTCGACCGGGATGTGGACTTCGGCTGGGGAATCCTGGGACGGCTCAGCAAAGGAGGGTGGATCAGGATCGAACAGGCCGAAGTCCAGCCCGGAACCTGGCGCATCGTGCGCCTGCAGATGCAGATGCGCGCCCGGGTCGTTTTCAAAACGCGGATCTTCGACACGATCGAAGAGCAGAGCCGGTTTTCGCCGCTGCCTCCGAATCTCGACTACCGCCAGGCCATCGAGATGCTGAAATCGGAGACTGCCGCGGGCGAGCCCGCGCAGCGGTAACGGCGAAAACAGAACGGCCCTGCGGGCAATGCGCAGGGCCGCGGTATGGATTGCGCGCCGCCGGATTACATCTTGGCGAACACGATCACCAGGGTGAAAAGAGTCAGCGATTCGATGAAGGCCAGACCGAGCACCAGAAACAGCATGATGCCGGCGCGGGTGCCCGGATTGCGGGCCAGCGACTCGCAGGCCGAGCCGACAGCGCGGCCCTGGCCCATGCCGCAGAGGCCGGCCGCCAGACCCATGCCAAGGCCGGCGCCGATCGGGATCAGGTTGATGGCCGGCGTTGCTGCGCCGGTCTGAGCGAAGGCCGGAACGGCAAAGCACATAGCCGCCAGAGTCATGAACAGGTACTGAAGTTTCCGCATGGTTCTCCTGCTTCCTCGTAAATTTGGCCGCCAGTGGGTGGTTGAGGCTCACCGTGCCGGCCGGCTCCGAAGATCGGACCCGGCCTTTGGCCCCCTCACGCTTGCAGTCCTTCCGTTTACCCGGAGCGGAAGCCCCTCCGGCGGAATCCTTTTAGTGTTCGTGCGCCACCGCCATGGAGAGATAAATCTGGGCGAGCAGCATGAAGACGAATGCCTGAATTACCGAAACCATGAAGTGCAGGCCCAGAAAGACGGCGGGCACTGCGATGGGAATAATCGAGAACCAGACCAGCGTCAGCATGTCGCTGGCGAACATGTTGGCGTAAAGACGGACGGTGAGCGACAACATGCGCGCCAGGTGCGAGACGATCTCGATGAGGAACATCAGCGGCGCCAGCCAGGGCAGAGGCCCTAAAAAGTGCTTGATATAGCCGGGCCCGTTTACCCGCAAGCCGTGGAAATTGTAGTAAAGGAACGTAAGCGCCGCGATTCCCAGCGGGACCACCGGCTGGGCGGTCGGCGTCACCACGCCCGGAATCAGTCCTACCAGCAGTCCGACCACATTGTTGAGCAGGACGAAGAGCAGCACGCAGGTGACAAAGGACTGGAAGCGCTCGTGGCCATGGCCGATCACCTGGTCGCCCATGCTGCCGACGAACTCGTGCACAAGTTCGGCAACATGCTGCGCCGGGCCGGGCCGCTCCACCGAGAGCGTGAGCCGCACCACGATGAAAAAGGCGATCAGGACGAACGCCACCAGCAGCTCGAGCGCGAAGACATCGTTGATGGGCCTGCCGGGATGCGCCGGATGAAAGCCGGCAAGCTGCATCAGCGCGGTAAAAAACGCGCCGAAGATGGCGTTGAAGAAATGGGTAATGCCAAGTTCCTGCATGGAATGGAAGAGAATCTTTCTGTTTTCAGTTGCGAAGCAGCCGGAGCGCTTCCCAGACGGTAGCCAGCACCGCCAGGGCAAGGCCGCACAACAGCGCCGCCACAGAGCCCCGCAAACACTTCAGGCTACCATAAATGACCCCTGCAAAGACCAGCAAACGCAGCAGGAAAAACGCCAATGCGATGGCCGTGCCCCGGGGAGCCTGCCTGCTGTCCAGTCTGGCGTTGATGAAGCGGATCAGCCGCTGCCACTCGAAGATGCTGGCCGCCGAGATGGCCGCGCCGACAGCCAGCATGGCCGCGTTGCGCCAGTTCGAGGCGATCCAGAGAATGGCCGACGCCAGCGCGCCTGCGACGGCAATGATGCGAAGGGCGCGGCGCAGCAGAGCGTCAACGCCGGAGTTGCTGAGGCCGGCCAGAGAGTGTTCGTGTTCGTTCATCGGGGACGATTGCCGCTTCCTGTATTGTTCTTGCCGGCATTGGACGGGTCGTTGACCGCGCTCATGGCCAGCCTGACCACGTAGACCAGGCCCGCAATCCCGCCGAAGACAAGACCGGCGATTGCGATCCACGGGTGATCGAGCCGGGCGCCCAGCCACGCGCCGCCCAGCCAGCCGACAAACGCCGCGCAGGGCAGAATGAGCGCCACCTGGATGAGTTTTTCGGCCTGCACGATGGCGCCGACCAGACCGGAGTTGCGGCCTGAGCCTTTGCCGGGCTGCTTCGGGTCCGGAATGGGCGGCTGGTAAGGCATCCATGGTGGTTATACACGATGGATGCCGGCGGGCGCGAAGCGCCAGATCAATGCAGGAGCGGGGTAGCGGGTCAGATTGAAATCGCATTCCCTCCGGGGCTGAAGTCCGGAAGCGTATTGCCTGACTGATGTACGGGCTCGAGCCCGTACCCTTCAAACGGACACACGGCCAAAATCGGAAACTACAGATGCACAGCCGCTATACTGGCCATTGGACCTTCCACCGGATTTTTCACAAAGGAAAGCCCCAAAAGCATGGAGTTCGAATCGGAGTTTGAGCGCAGGGTTTTCAACGAGCGCCAGGGAAAACTGAAGAAAATCGAAGAGCTGGGCCAGGCGGCCTATCCCAACCGGTTCGCCTTCACCCATACCATCCCCGCGGTGAGGGCAAAGTGGGGCGAGGCAGCAGCCGAAGCGCTCGAGGCCGAGCGGCCGCAGGTGGCCGTGGCCGGGCGCATCATGACCATCCGCCAGCAGGGCAAGGCCGGCTTTGCCACGCTGCAGCAGGAGGGCCAGCGGCTGCAGGTCTACGTGCGCCTCGATGCCGTGGGCGACGAGGGCTTCGCGCTTTACAAGCTGCTCGACCTGGGCGACCACATCGGCGTGAGCGGCTATCTGTTCCGCACGCGCACCGGCGAGCTTACGGTCCATGTCGAGAAGATCGCGTTCCTCGCCAAGGCCATGCTCTCG
>DATGLJ010000288.1:0-19168 GCA_035294185.1 Occallatibacter sp.
CGGGCGGATAGAGTATACACCCGATGCAGGGCAAAGCAGCCGAGAGCAGCAGGAGAAATTAAAACGGAAAGATGAAAACGCTTTGTAAATACTCGGATGGGATAGAGACTACAAAAGGCCGGAAGCTGTAACCCGGCAAAAAATGATGGATTTCCGGCTTTTGCGAGCAAGAGGCATCGCCCGGCGGCAAACGCGGCTTTTGAGCACCCATGGGATGGCCGACGGCTCCTAGGGCTGGACGACGCCGCGGCGGATGGCGTAGCGGACGACGCCGGCGGTTTCGTGGATGCCCAGCTTCTCCATGATGCGGCTGCGGTAAGTCTCGACTGTTTTTACGCTGATCTCAAGCAGCGCCGCAATCTCCTTGGTGGTTTTGCTCTCGGCGATCAACTGCAGCACCTGGCGCTCGCGCGGGGTGAGCGGGTCTTCGGGCAGTTCGGATTTGTTCTGGTAGGCTTCGACGGCGGCCTGTGTGACCTCCGGGCTGAAGTAGCTGCCGCCGCGCGCGGTTTCGCGGACTGCGCGGACCAGCTCTTCGGCCGAGCGGGTCTTCATGACAAACCCGCGGGTGCCGGCGCGCAGGCCTTCCAGAATGAACTGCCGCTCGGTGTGCATAGTGAGCATGATGGTTTTGGTTGCAGGCGAGATGCGGCGAATTTCGCGGGCCGCGTCAATGCCATTCAACAACGGCATGGAAAGATCGAGGACGGCTACATCGGGCCGGGTTTTTTCGGCGGATTCCACGGCTTCGCGTCCGTTCGAGGCTTCGGCGACGACACGGAAGCCCTCGCGCTCGAGGATAGCGCGAAGGCCGTCACGCACCACCGGATGGTCGTCGGCGAGGAGAATCTGAATCGGCATGTTCCACCTGTTGTAAGGGCGCGGTAATCTCCAGTCGCGTGCCACGCCCCTCGCCAGATTGGATGCGGAGTGTGCCGCCCAGGGCATTCAGGCGCTCGCGAATGCCGAGTAATCCCAGGCCGGGCAGTGCGGATCGGACAGTGGCCGCCGGGTCGAACCCCACGCCGTTGTCGGAAACAGTGCAGCGGAGAGTATTTCCGCGCCGGCTGAGGTGAATGCGGACGCGGGTGGCGCGAGCGTGGCGGCGAACGTTGGCGAGAGCCTCCTGAATGATGCGGTAAAGAGCGATGGCCAGCTGCGGCGGCAGGCGGCCGCTGAGCGTGGATTCGACTTTGATCTGCAGCCCTGTACGCTGGCCGAGGTTGGCGGCCAGAAATTCGACCGCCGGAACGAGGCCCAGGTGGTCGAGCATGGCGGGGCGCAGCTCGTGGGAAAGATCGCGAATGCGTTCCTCGACCAGGCTGAGCAGCGCCTTGACGCCGCTCATGCGGGCTTTGATTCCGGGCGGCATTTCGCGCATGGTTTCGTCGAGACTGAGGTGCACGGCGACCATCAGCTGGCCGGCGTCATCGTGCAGAGCAAGCGCGATGCGCTGCACCTGCTCTTCGAGGGCCTCGTTGAGGCGGCGCAGGGCGGCGTTGGCCTCGCCGATGGCGCGATGCGTCATCTCAAAAGGCGACATCGCTTCAGCGAAAAACTCGCCGGCTCTTTCGATCGTCCTGGCAGGCTCGCGGGCGAGCGAATGGCCGGGCGGCGCAGCATCGCGCAGCACCGCGGCCAGCGCGGCGTGATGGAGAAGCGCCATGGCGAGAACGCCTTCGCCGGAAGTAAGCCCCAGGCGGCCGAGCTCGTAGGCCTGCTGCAGCGGAGCTTCGCCTCCCTCGCTCAGATAGCGGCCGAGAGCGGCGGCGTAGTCCTGTTCAAACCGGCGCGCAGGCGAAGACTTTTCGCTTACCGTGGCTTCCATTTTTTCACCGTGACGGTGGTGCCGTGCCTCGGTTTGGAGGAAATGTCGAATTCGTCTACGATGCGCCTGACTCCGGGCAGCCCGAGGCCGAGATTGCGCGAGGCGGAGTAGCCGTCGTGGAGGACGGCGCGCAAATCCCCGATGCCAGGGCCGGAATCGACGGCGGTGACAACGATGCCGGCAGATCCCGGACGCTCGTCCCTGGCGATCCTGATTTCGCCTTCTTCGGCATGAAGGACAATATTCCGCGCCAGCTCGGAGATGGCAAGGGCGACCAGGGTGCGGTCGATCGCAGGAAAGCCAAGTTCGGCGGCCAGCTCGCGGCCGCATCGGCGGGCTTCGAGAATGTCGGCGCTGGACTGGATAGGCACGCGAATGCTTTTCTCTCCTTCGGAAGGCGATCGTGCGGAGCGCAGATGCCCGGCAGGACGCTCGCGTCCCATGATCGGTCGCGCGAAGATGCGAGATTGAGCGGCAGAACGGTTCGGACTGAATGCCCTGCGGCCTTCTGCAGGCATGCAGGAGCGGTTCGCGTTGCAGCCATCATCGATAAAATGCTTGTTCAAAAATACTCATACCCTGGAGTTCCCGACGCATCGATCGGAAACCCGCGCCTTTGTGTTGAAGTAGGCAAGGCCGGCGTCCAGGCCGGAAGCTACGGCCTCGATGCCTGCCCGGAACCCAGCCTTGCGAAAACCGCCAATACATCAGGTTGGATGCTGACAATGGCTATCTGGCCACTCCGGATAAGGACGATTGGCCCCTGTGGCGCACAACGAGGATGGCGTAAGGGAATTACCTGACAGGCGGGCAGCAAGCGCGGTCCATGCCGATGAGTTTGCCGCTGCTTATCGGTTTGCCGTTGCCGCGATCGGCGGATTTGCCATTGCCGGCGGCAGCCGGCGGCAGGCCGTCACTGGCGGCGCGGAGCAAAGGGTATGCTGCGGCAGCCGGCATGGGGCGCAGGCCGGAATTTTCGCGCGCAAATGAGCATTGCTGTTCGCGGGCAATGGATTCGATGGCGTAGGCGCGCACCTTGTAGTGCAGCGCGCGCAGGCTGATGCGGAGCAGGATCGCAGCCTCCTGCTTGTTGCCGCCGGTTTGTTCGAGAGCCTGGACGATGGCGGCTCGCTCGGCCTCTTCCTTGAGGCTCCTCACCATCGATTTGAGGTCGCAGCCGCAGGATTTCGCGGTCAGGCCGAGCGGCGGCGAACTGTGGATTTGCGCAGAGCCGGCCTGCGGCTTCGGCCGGCGATCGTCGAGCTGGCGGAGCGCAAGGTTTTCGCTGCCCATTACAAGATAGCGCTTGACGAAGTTTTCAAGCTCGCGAACGTTGCCCGGCCAGGAATAGCTCGCGCAGAACTCCAGAATGCGCCGGGTGATGGGCAGGCGCGGACGTCCGTAGGCGGCTGCCCAGGCATTCATGAAATGGTTGAGCAGGTGGGGCAGATCTTCGCGCCTGTCGCGCAGAGGCGGGACGTAGATGGTGAAGACGTTGAGCCTGTAATAGAGATCGGAACGCAAAGCGCCATTTTGGATGGCCTGGCGGACATCGGCATTGGTAGCGGCAAATATGCGAACGCCCGACTGGATCGGGGAGCCGCTTCCGATGCGCGGGAACTCGCCGTCCTGCAGCAGGTGCAGAAGCCTGGCTTGCGAGCCGAGGGGGAGGGCTGTAATCTCGTCGAGCAGGATGGCGCCCTTATTGCAGATTTCCGGCTTGTCCGCGCGGTCCTTCCCGGTGCCGTTCTGAGAGGCGCCATGGCCGAGGAGATAGCTTTCCAGCAGCTCGGCGGGCGCGGCGGCGCAATCGATTCTGAGAAATTGGCGGGATGCCTGCCGGGAGAGCTGATGGATCATGCGGGCGACAACTTCCTTGCCGGCGCCGCTTTCGCCGAGCAGCAGCACGATGCCATCGATGCCTGCCACCTGCTCAATCTGGCGGCGGACCTCCCGCATGGCCGGGCTTACGGCAACGAAAACGCGATGGCTGTCGAGGCGCTCGATGCCGTCCGGCAAAGAAGATTGCGCGCCGGCGGCGGGCGATTCTGCGACCTGGGGAAAAAGGCTCGTGGGCATGCTGGCGGGCAGGCTGCCGGACGAGCCGGACGAGCCGACCCTGGGCATGGCCGCCCCCCGCAGTTGATGCGGAGGCATAGCGCCTGAATCCTGCATGTACGGGGACCTCCGGATGAGATAAAAAAATCTCGGATGGATCCTTCACGACATTCCCTTCTCAACCTTAGCCGGTTTTCAGGCAGGTTCAATTCGGCCGAATACGGACGGCGCGAAGGATAATTCCCGATGTTTACGATCGGGAGATCCCCGACGCATTGCGCATCGGAGCGGAAATCGATCACCCCAGCGGGACAGAGCCGCGGCGGGGCCGCTGTTTTGGCGCCCAGCCGCTCCATGGTTGCTCCACAAGCCCGCACAGCGTGCCGAAGCCATAGGCAATGTGAAAGCCGAGGAAGGCGAAGGGCAGCAGCAGCGCAGCCGAGCATTTTTCGCGCAGCGCCACCTGCGCGCCGGCGGCCGTGCCGAGGCTGAGGTGCAGCGCGAGCAGCAGGGCAAAGGGCGCGAGCGCCATCCAGGCGTCGGATACAGGCGCCAGAGCGCCGGCCATGCCGATGAAGCCTGCCAGCGCCAGGCCGATAACGAATAGCAGAGGGACAAAGGAGTGCGCGCCCACGGCGGCCGGATTTTTGGCCAGCGAGAGCATGCTCCAGTAGCCGTTGCCATAGGCGTAGCGAAGCAGCCCGGCCGCCGTGTTCCTGGGTGAATAGAAGCACTGGGTCTTCCACGTGCACCACAGAATTGCGCCCGCCGCTCGCAGCTTCTGATTCAGGCCGTTTTCCTGGTTGCGCACGAGGTCTTCGTCGCAGCCGCCCGCGGCCAGCGCCAGATCGCGGCGAAAGACCGCGTAATGGAGCGTCTCTGCCGGACCTTCGGCCTGTGTGCGGAAGGACCTGCGGGACGAACCGAAGGGATGGCTCATGACCCATGCCGCCAGGCGCGCGCCGAGGCTGCGGCCGGAGGGCACCGTCTTTACGCGTCCGCCGCAGGCGGCGGCATTGTGCGCGATGAGCTCGCTGAGACAGACGGCTACGTAGTCGTCGCGATAGACAGTGTGCGCGCCGAAGAGGCAAACATACCGGCCGTGGGCGCGGCGCAGGCCGAGATTGAAGGCGAAGGGAGCGCGCCGCCGGGGATTGTTGACTATGCGCAGGCGCGGGTCGCCGGCGGCGTAGCGCTCCAGGATGGCCCGCGTGCCGTCGTTCGACATGCCATCGACGGCCAGCACTTCAATTTCGAATCTGCCTGTGAACGGGCTGAAAGTTTGCTGGCGGAGAATCGAGCCGAGGCAGCTTTCGATGGTTCCGGCCTCGTTGAAAGTGGCCAGGATGATCGAAACCAGAGGCCTTTCTTCAAGAGGAGCGCCGGGGGATCCTTCGGTTTGCATACAGGTCTCCTTCTGCTGCGTCAGGACGGTTGGCCGGGATCTTCGGCCTGTGCGCTTGCGCTTCGGACAATCGATTCCTGCGCGGCGATGACGGCCTCGGCGGGTTCCGGAGCGCGAAAGGGATCTTCGGGAGATCCCGCCTGTTTAGATGCGGGCGCGATCCGGGCGGGCGAAGAGAACGGCTGTTCTGCCGCCGTGCGCTGCGAACCTGCGCCGTTTACGCCGCGCGCGGAGGCCGCGCCGCCTGCGAATCGGGCCCGATGCGCATGCGCTGCTCAACCACGGCGGCTTCGATCTGGCTGTTGACTTCGGCGCCGATCAGAAGCATCGCGCCGGTGATATAGAACCACATCATCAGAATGATGACCGCGCCCAGCGAGCCGTAAGTTACCCCATACGTGTTGAAGTAACGCAGGTAGACGCGGAAGACGATGGAGGCGGCCAGCCAGGATAAAACGCCGATGGCGGCGCCCGGCGTCAGCCAGCGCCAGCGGCGCTTGCGCCAGTCGGGAGCCCAGTAGTAGATCAGGCCGAAAACCACCACCAGCAAGGCTGCGGCAAGGGACCAGGCCAACAGCCTGACGCCGTCAGCGATCAGGCGGCCCGCAGCCCCGGAAATATGACGGTAGAGCAGCGCGGCTGTGAAGGTGCCGCCGAACAGGGCCGTAAGGCACGCCGTGAGCAGGGCGCCCACCAGCAGGGTGAGTGCGATGGCCTTCAGCCGCGCGCCGAGAAAGGAGCGCGAATCCTCGATCTTATAAACATCGTTCAGCGTATCCTGAACGGCCGACATGCCCACCGAGGCCGACCAAAGAGCGACCAGCAGGCCAAAGGTGATTTTGCCCGAGCTGGAAGCCGCCGCCGTCTGGTTGAAGATCCTGAGAACCTGGTCCATCGCCGAGGATGGAACAACAAGAGCCATCGAGGCGAGCAGCCTGGCATAAATCTGGTGCGCGGAGCGGGCGGCCATGCCCAGAATCGCGCTGGCGCACAGCAGAGCGGGAAAGATAGCAAAGAGGAAGTAAAAGCCAAGCTCCGCCGCGCGCCCGAAGACGCGATCGGAAAAGGTGGATTTGACCGTACGCCGGACGATTTCCGCTGCAGATACGCCTTCCAGTTTCCAGAGCGAGGGCAGCGGAGAATGCGAAACGATCTGCCAGACGCGCTTCTCGTGCGACTCCATGGGGAGTTCCCAGTTTGGAATCGGGGCTGCCACAGAAAGTTTCTTTTCCCTGCTCTCTTCCCTTCCTTAAGGATGCGCGCCTCCGGGCCGGCGTGGCTCAGCTCCGGGGCGGGCATCGATCCAACCTTCATCCTGCGCAATGCATCTTAACGGGAAGTGGCATGGGGCATCTGTGTATCCATTTCAACTTCAACGGTCCGGACGCGGGCCGGGTGGAGAGCGGGCGCAGTTGCGCTGGCGGCGTTCTGCTTTGCTGCAACAACGTTGTTTCAGGCTGCGGCGCAGACGGAAACATCCCAGCCGGCCGCGAATTCATCAAAAGAAATCTCAGCAAGTGCGCCCGCAGCCGGGCAGACGTTCTCCTCCTATGAGGGCCAGACCGTCGCCTCCGTTCTGCTCGCCGGCCAGCCTGATCTGAATCCTTCCGAATACACCTCTCTGATGGCGCAGAAGCCGGGCGAACCCTTCTCTGCCGCCAAGGTGGAGCAGACGGCCGAGGCGCTGAAGGCGGCCGGAAAATTCCAACAGGTGCGAACGCAGGTTTCCGCCGAGGCCCAGGGCGTGCAGGTGATGTACGTCCTCGAACCGGCGGTCTATTTCGGCATCTACCAGTTTCCCGGCGCGGAGCGCTTCGCTTACTCGCAGCTGATTCAGGTGTCGAACTATCCCGTGCAGACGCCCTTCAATCAGCATGAAGTGGACAGGGATGGGGAGAGCCTGCGGCATTTTTTTCAGCAACAGGGTTTCTTCGAGGCGCAGGTTCATCCGGAAGTGAAAGTCGATACGGAGCATGGCATTGCCAATGTAATTTTCCACGTCGATCTGAATCGAAGGGCGAAATTCGGGTCGGTTTCCGTTCAGGGCGCGCCAGACGGCCAGGGCCCGGCGCTCGAGCACAGGCTTACGACGATTTTTGCGCGGCTGCGCGGCACGGCAATCCGGCCGGGAAGACAATTCAATCGGGCTACGCTGACCAGAGCCGAACATTACCTGGAGAGCCGGCTGCAGAGGCAGGGTTACCTGGGGGCGCAGGCCACGCTCAAAGGCGCGGATTACAACCCGAGTACAAACCGCGCCGATATCGATTACGCGATCAAGCCCGGCGCGAAGACGCGCGTCGAGATTTCGGGCGCGCGCGTTTGGGGCTGGACGCGCAGGGACCTGCTGCCTATGTATCAGGGCGTAGGCGTGGATCCGGAGACGGTGCAGGAGGGCCAGCAGGCGCTTGCCTCTCATTTTCAGGCCAGAGGCTACTTCGATGTGGAGGTGAACGCGCAGCTCAAAGCCGAGCAGGGCCAGGATGTTGTGATTTACCGGATTAAAAAGAACAGGAAGCACAGGGTGACATCGGTGCGGATCAGCGGCAATCATGCGCTGCCCGACTCGAAGCTGACGCCCGGCCTTGCTGTCCGTAAAAAGCGCCTGTTTTCCCGCGGCGCATTCAGCAATGACCTGGTGCGCACGAGCGTGAATAACCTGACGGCCATTTACCGGGCCGAGGGCTTCAGTGCAGCGAAGGTTACCTCGTCGGTGAAGCGCGACCGCGGAAACATCGAGGTTTCGTTCGGCATTAACGAAGGCCCGCGGGACATCGTGAACGAAATTTCGATTGAGGGCGCCAACACTTTTCCCGAGTCGCAATTCGCGCCTCAGGGGCTCAGGGTGAAGGCGGGGCAGCCGTATTCGCAGGAGCGCGTGATGCAGGATCGCGGGACAATCATGGCGAATTACCTGCGAGCCGGCTACCTGAACGCCAGCTTTCGCGAGACCGCCACAAAAGTCTCCAGGCAGGATCCTCACCGCATCAACGTGGTCTACCACATTTACGAAGGGCCGCGCGTGGCGACCGGCAGCGTGATTACGCTGGGGCGCAGGCAAACCAACATGCGCCTTATCCGGAACAACGTTGCGGCAATCCAGCCCGGCAAGCCGCTGGCCGCATCGGATCTGCTGAGCGCGGGCGCGAGACTTTACGATCTGACCGGGGTCTTTGACTGGGCGGAGGTCGACCCGAAGCGCGAGATCACGACGCAGAGCAAAGAAGATGTGCTGGTGAAGCTGCACGAGGCCAAGCGAAACGAGTTCCAGTGGGGCGTGGGTTTTGAGGTGATCGAGCGCGGCGGCAGCATCCCCAGCGGCACGGCTGCCCTCCCCAACCTGCCGCCGATCGGGCTGCCGGCGAATTTCGTGACAAGCGAGAGCACGTTCTGGGGACCTCGCGGAACGGCGATCTATACGCGCAACAACCTGCGCGGCAAGGGTGAATCGATATCGGCTACGGCCTTCGCCGGCCGGCTTGACCAGCGCGCATCGCTCTATTACATCGACCCGAATTTCCGCTGGGGGGTCTGGAAGGCCACGACTTCGGGCACAGTTGAGCGCAACGAAGAGAATCCGATCTATTCGGCGCAGATTCTCACGGCCGGCGAGCAGTTTCAACGAACAATCGATCACGCACAGAAAAATCTATTCTCCGTCCGTTACAGCTACAGCAAGACCGACCTGACGCATGTGCTGCTGGCGCAGCTGGTTCCTCCGCAGGACGAGCACGTCAAGCTTTCCACCTTCGCGGCCAACCTTACCCGCGATACGCGCGACAATGCGATCGATGCGCATCGCGGCATGTTCGGCACGATTGAATTCGACATCGACTCGAGCAAGCTGGGGTCGAACGTGGACTTTGTGAAGCTGACCGGACAGGCGGCTTTCTATAAAGAGAAGTTCCATCACATCGTGTGGGCCAACAGCATTCGGATCGGGTCGGCGGACGCATTCAACGGCAGCTTCGTGCCGTTGAGCGAAACCTTCTTCACTGGCGGCGGCAACACCCTGCGCGGCATTCCGCTGGACAGCGCCGGGCCGCAGCGCACCATCTTTCTCTGTCCCACCGGAACCACCTCGTGCAATGTTACGGCCCCGTTTCCGACCGGCGGCAACCAGCTGCTCCTTCTGAATTCCGAAGTGCGCATACCGCTCTCGGCGATCATGAAGAACCTGGGCGTTGCGGCCTTCTACGATGGCGGTGGCGTCTTCCAGCCCACCACGGCGGTTTCCGTGAGCAATTTCAGCTCGCTCTATTCGAACAGCGTGGGCGGCGGGCTGCGCTATTCCTCTCCGGTCGGCCCGATCCGGTTCGATGTGGGCAAGGACCTGAATGCGATCCCCGGGACGAGCCCGCCGCAGCGCTATTCCGTGCAATATTTCGTCAGCATCGGGCAAGCGTTTTAAGAGGTTGTCATGAGCCCATTCTCCAGATCTCCGCATTCACGCCGCGAGCCCGATCCGGAGCCGCGCAAATCTTCACCGCCGGCGGGGCGAGGGCGGCGCTGGGGCCGCATTATCGGATGGTTGATCGGAGGCCTGATCTGCCTGACCGTCGCGGCGCTGGCGATGCTGGGAATGCTGGTAAACAGCCGCGGCGCGCACCGCGCAGTGATCAATTTTGCCGAGAGGAGAGCGAGCGCGAGCCTGGGGGTTGGCGTGCGTCTGGAAAATTTTGCGCTGCACTGGTCCACGCTGAGCCTGGACCTCTACGGGATCACCGTGGATGGAGCGGGACCATATCCCAATCCTCCGCTGCTGCGCGTGGACCACGTCAGAGCGGGCGTGCGTGTTGTCTCGATTTTGCGCCGCAAGTGGCATCTCAGCGATCTGCGCGTCGATCATCCGGTGGTGTGGATTTACAAGGATAAAAACGGCGTCTCCAACATTCCTTCCTTCGGGAGCGGCAGGGCGGGCAGCGGCAATAACAACGAGCTCTTCGATCTGGGCGTGCGCAGAGCGGTTCTCGACCGAGGCGAGGTGTATTACAACGCGCGGCCGAGCGCCCTGGCCGCGGAGCTGCGCGATCTGGAGCTGCGCGCGACGTACAACGCGCGTGCGCAGATGTACAGCGGGAGGATCGCATACGCCGGCGGACAATTGAAGTACGGAGCATATCGGCCGGTTCCTCACAATCTGGACGTCACATTCGATCTCACTCCGACGGCGTTGCGGTTGAACGAGGCGAAGCTTTCGATCCGCAATTCGCAGTTGCTGCTCTCGGCGGTGGTGAACAACTATCAGAAGACGCCGGAGGTGCAGGCGCAGTACCGGGCAACGATTGACGGTCACGAAGCGGGGCAGTTGCTGAAGAATCCTGCGGTCCCGGCCGGCATGATTCACATCTCGGGCTCGATTCATTACCAGCGGCAAGAGGGCGGGCCGCTGATGCGGGCCATTGCGGTGATAGGCGACCTGACCAGCGACCGGCTATATGTGAATGTCTCCGGAACCCGCGTGCAGGCCTCCAGGCTGGCCGCGCATTATTCCCTCAGCAAAGGCAATGCAGTGCTGCACGATCTTCGCGCCAGTCTCCTCGGCGGCGAAGTTACGGCGCAAGGAACCATGACGAACCTGGGAGGCGATTCACGGTCGAACCTGAGCGCGGCGCTGCACAACATTTCGCTGGCGGAGCTGCAGCAGGAAGCCCGAAAGCAGGCCGCGGCGCCGGGCGTGAGGCTTGCGGGAACGCTCAACGCTACGGCGACGGCGGCGTGGGGCAGGACGATGGATGATCTGGCCGCACATGCCGATGCGTCGATTCACGGGCAGGTGACAAGCGCTGCCGTGGCGGCGCCTGTCGACAGCGAGATCCACACGACCTACACGCGGGTGAATGGGTATCTGGAGGTGGTCAACAGCTATTTGCGAACGGCGCAGACAGATCTGACGCTGAACGGCAAAGTGAGCAGCCGCTCGAATCTGGCTTTCCGGCTGCAGGCCGGCGATCTTCGCGAGCTGGCCTCGATTGTGAATTCGTTCCACCCTCCTGCGCCGGATCAGCAGCCGCTCGAACTTTCCGGCACGGCCTCAATGGAAGGCAACGTGACGGGCTCCATGGCTGCGCCGCACGTGACCGGGCAGTTGACCGCGATGAACCTGCATGCGAACGGGACAGACTGGAAGCGGGTGCGCGCGCGAATCGACGCGAGCCCGGATCATGCTGCGGTTGAAGATGCCGACCTGGAGCTGGCAACGCAAGGGCGCATTACCCTGAGCGGACGCGCGGCCTTGAACCACTGGGATTTCAGCAGGCAAAGCGCAATTCAGGCGCAGTTGAGCGCGTCGCAGATAGACATCGCCGACCTGATGAAGTTCGCCGCCAGTCCTGCGGAGGCGAGCGGAACGCTGAACGCGAACATGAGCCTGCGCGGGAGCGCGATGAACCCGCAAGGGAGCGGTGATCTCCTGCTCACCGGGGTTACGGTGTATCAGCAGCCAGTGCGGTCCGTCCGGGTGGAATTCTCAGGGAACGGCGACCAGGCGCAGGCGACGATGGACGCGCAGGCATCTGCGGGCAGCGTGCACGCGAAAGTGACAGTGCAGCCAAAGGCGCGTACATACAGCGCGCAGCTCACCTCGCCGGGGATACGGCTCCAGCGGCTTGCGGCGCTCAGGGCGCGCGACATTCAGGCCAAAGGCATGCTGCAACTGAGCGCCAGCGGGCAGGGCAGCTTCGATAATCCGGCTCTCAATGCGGCGATCGAGACGCCGTCGCTGACTGTTGCCGGTCAGACGATTTCTTCGCTCCGGCTGCAGCTTACTCTGGCCAATCACGTCGCGCATGCTGCGCTGGACTCGACGGCGCTCAACGCCCCGGTTCAGGCAAAAGCCACGGTGCAGTTGACGGGCGATTATCCGGCCGATGCCACGCTGGACACGCCGGTGGTGCCGATACAGCCGCTGCTTGCGGTCTACGCTCCGGACGAGGCGGCCGACATCAGCGGGCAGATGCAGGTGCACGCCACGATGCATGGCCCGCTTAAAAATCCGAGGGCCATCGAGGCGCATCTCACCATTCCTGTTCTCAGTGCGAGTTACCAGAACAAGGTGCAGATGGCGGCTTCGCCCATCCAGGTGAATTACCGGGACGGGATCATCGACGTGCCGCAGGGAACGATCCGCGGAACGGATACAAATCTCCGGTTTCAGGGGCGCATCCCGGCAAGCGGAGACGGGGCGATGAGCCTGCAGCTCGAGGGCGCGATCGATTTGAAGCTGCTCGAGCTTTTTGATCCGAATGCGGTCAGCTCCGGACAGATCAGGCTCAACATCGATTCGCGCGGCGCGCTTGCCAAAGGAGCGGCGCTTGGCGGCGAGATCGAGATTGTGAATGCGAACATTGCCGAACCCGACTTGCCCGTGGGCATGCAGAACGGCAACGGCGTGCTGAAGCTTACGACCGACCACATCAATATCACGCGCTTTGAGGCGACGGTGGGCGGTGGAACGGTTGTGCTGCAGGGGGGCATGGCCTACCGGCCGAGGATGGAGTTTGCGCTGGGTCTGGCGGCCAAGGGCGTGCGCGTGCTTTACCCGCAGGGCATGCGCCAGAATGTCGATGCCTCGCTGCGTCTGGATGGAACGACGGAACACGCGGTGCTGGGCGGCACGGTGGACGTGACGAACCTCTCCTTCACGCCGGCCTTCGATTTGTCGCGCTTCGTGGGGCAGTTCTCGGGCGGAGTTATGACGCCGCCGTCGCAGGGATTCGCGGACAATGTTGCCTTGAACGTGGCGCTCCACTCAACCAATAACATGAACCTGGTGAGCCGCGAGGTAAGCCTGAGCGGCTCGGCCAGCCTGCTGGTGCGAGGCACGGCGGCCGAGCCGGTGATTCTGGGACGCGTGAACCTTACGGATGGCGACATCATTCTCAACGGCAATCGGTTTGTGCTGAACAACGGCACGATCCAGTTTGTGAATCCGTCCCAGACTGAGCCGGTCCTGAACCTGTCGATGGCCACCACCGTTCAGGAGTACAACATCGACGTGCGCTTTGAGGGGCCGGTTGAGCAGATGCGCGCCTCCTACAGCTCGAATCCCGCGCTGCCGCAGGCCGACATTATTCACCTGCTCGCCTTTGGCTCGACGACGGAGGCGGCGATCAATAACCCGACGCCGGCCAACCAGCAGGCGGAATCGCTGGTGGCCTCGCAGGTTTCGAGCCAGATCACCAGCCGTATTTCAAGGGCAGCGGGCATCTCGCAGCTATCCATCAGCCCGGTACTGCAGGGGGGAACTGCGCAGGGACCTCCGGGCGCGCAGATCACGATTCGCCAGCGCGTGACAGGAAATCTGTTCGTGACCTTCTCGACGAACGTGGCGACTACGCAGGATCAGGTGATCCAGGGCCAGTACCAGGTTTCGCCGCGCGTGTCAGTGAGCGCGACGCGCGACCAGAACGGCGGATTCGCGGTGGATACGCTCTTTAAGCACTCGTGGTGAGACATACCGGCGCGCCCGTAAGCGCCGGGGATCGCTACTTCTTCGTCGGGACTTTTTTGCCCGCGCGCCTGGCTTCCGAGAGGCCGATGGCGATCGCCTGCTTTCTGCTCTTCACTGTTCTGCCGCTGCCGCTCTTCAGCCTGCCTCTCCTGAATTCGTGCATTTCCCTTTCAACATTTTCGCCGGCCGATGGCGAATACCTGCGCGATGAGGACTTCTTCGCCGAGGCGGATTTTTTGCCGGGGGAACTGCCGGAGGATTTTCCGGCGGATGAGGACTTCCTTTCACGCGTCGGCTTTGTTGCCATTCCACACTCCTGAGTGAGTCAGATGGCAATCGATTTCGCGGCGGTTGTCCCGGCGTCGAGACGCAGCTGCTCACCAGTTGTGCATCGTGCCGTCTTCAAGGCGGCAGACGGGCAGGTATGCCTTCCTGTACGGAAATTTTGCGGCGAGTTTCTCGTCGATCTCGACGCCGTGGCCGGCCGCTTCGCCGGGATGCATCATGCCGTTCGCGAAAGTATAGGCGTGCGGAAACACCTCGTCTGTGATGGCGGCGTGCGGCATGTGCTCCTGGATGCCGAAGTTCGGCACGCTGAGGTCGAAGTGCAGCGCGGCGCCCATGCAGACCGGCGATAGATCGGTGGCGCCATGGCAGCCGGTGCGCACGCCGTAAAGATCCGCAAAGCCGGCGATGCGGCGCAGGTGGGTGATGCCGCCCGCGTGCGTCGCAGTTGCGCGAATGTAGTCGATGAGCTGCTCCTCGATGAGCTGCTTGCAGTCAAAGATGGAATTGAAGACCTCGCCGGCCGCCAGGGGCGTAGTGGTGTGCCGGCGGATGAGACGGAAGCCCTGCTGATTTTCTGCCGGCGTCGCGTCTTCGAGCCAGAAAAGCCGGAATTCTTCCAGGCTTTTGCCCAGCGCGGCCGCCTCAATGGGCGTGAGCCGGTGGTGCGCGTCGTGAAGCAGCGCAAGGTCGAAGCCGAACTTGGAGCGCACGGCCTCCATCATCTTCGGCATGAAGGCAAGATACTTTGGCGTCGACCAGGTCTCTTCGCGCGGGCGGTCGCCGTGGGCAGGCTCGTAGGGCTTGGTTCCGTGCGGCACTCCGTAGGCATCAGGCACGCCGGGCACAGCGGCCTGCACGCGGATTGCTTTGTAACCCATCTCGCGGTGCTTCGCCACCGATTCGAGCAGATCTTCGATGCTGTGGCCGTTGGCGTGGGCGTACACGGTCACGCCCTCGCGGCACCTGCCGCCCAGCAGCTGATAGAGCGGCATGCCGGCGCGCTTGGCCTTCAGGTCCCACAGCGCCACGTCTACGGCAGCGATGGCGGCCATGGTCACAGGGCCGCGACGCCAGTATGCGCCGCGATAGAAATACTGCCAGGTATCCTCGATGCGGTCGGAGTCGCGGCCGATGAGGCAGGGAATGATGTGCTCTTCCAGATAGGCGGCCACGGCAAGCTCGCGCCCGTTCAGCGTGCCGTCGCCGAGCCCGTGCAGGCCGTCGGCGGTGACGATTTTCAGCGTGACGAAGTTGCGCGCCGGGCAGGTAACGATCACTTTTGCTTCGACGATCTCGGCCATCTCTTCCTCTTGTCAGCGTGGCGCCGATGCGCTTTCTGCCGGCGTCACTTCAATGTAATCGACGGGAGCAGGCTCAGGGCCGTCCGGCTGCCCGATGAGCAGCAGCTCATCGCCGCGGTGCAGGGCTACTCCGCGCACGGTGTGGCGCGTGGAGGTGTTGCCGTTCATGCGATTGTCGGGCAATGCGGCGTCGGCAGACCAGGTTTCGATGATTCTGCCCGCAACCTCGAGCGTGTACTGTGAGGCGCCGCGGCGGAAGTCGAAGTACTGAGTGGCAATGTCGTACCAGCCGTCCGGCCTGGTCCAGGTCATCGCAGCGGAGCACTGCGCGCGACCTTTGCACTCGACCGCCTTACCGCCGGAGGCGGTCTCCCACGGGGTCACGCCGACCGGCTCATAGCCGTCGAGCTTCATGTCTTCGGCTTCATAGCGGCCCGGATAGTTGCCGACGCGGCCGAGCTTGTCGGGGATGCCGGAGATTTTCTCAAACCAGCGCGTGACGGCATCGCGCCAGACGATGGCATGGCCTGCCTGGAACTGCAACCGTTTGAGCACTTCGCCGTAAGTCGCGTCAGGAACCTTGCCGCGCAGCGACTGCCACGCATTGACCTGCTCGGCCGCCGCCTGCGCGCCCCGGTAGTGCGTGTCGTAGACATACTGGATCAGCGTTTTGCCGGAATGCAGCCGGTACGAATACGGGACATGGTGCATGAAGAGCAGCAGATTGTCGGGGCAGGTTTTGAGCGATTCGTATTCTGCAGCGAGCGGGGCGGGGTACTGGCCGATGTAGCCGGTGCCGGTGGCGACGGTGCGGTCCATGCCGATGCCTTCGTGATCGGCGCGCAGCCATTGGCCCCAGCCGTTGCGCTCGGCCGATTCGATGCCGGGACCGAAATGAACGCCGATGATATCGGTGAGCGTGCCGAGGCCAAGCGGCCCGGTGTAGCTCTCGTAGATATGCCAGGAATTCATCTGGAGCCGATTGACGACCTGCCGCACCTGCGCGTCGTTGCCGAAGGTGAGCCGTGTCCACTCGTCGGAGACGGCGGCGGCGCTGAGCGCGGGATTCCATGCGAGCCGTCCGAAGGCATAAAGATTCGCCAGGGCGAGCGGATGGCCCAGCCAGTTGTCGAGGCCGACATTCGCAACGCCGACAAACCCGCCGAGGCTGTGATGCATGCGGGTGCTCCCCCTGCCGCTGATGAGATCGCGCACCAGCAACGGCGCCGCGCCTGCGGAAGCGCGCATGTCGGTGTCGAGCGAAAGCTTCCACATCGGCGCAAGGTACACCAGATGGCGCTGCTGGCCGGTGTACTCCTGCGTGATCTGCAGCTCGATGGCTTCGTTGGTATCCGGCAGCGCGGCAAAGAGCGGCGAGACGGGCTCGCGCACCTGGAAGTCGATGGGACCGTATTTGATCTGCACGACGACGTTGGAATCGAATTTGCCGTCAAGCGCATGAAAGTTGTCGTAGCCGGCGCGGGCGCGGTCGGCTTTGGGATCGCGCCAGTCGAGATGGTGGTTGTAGACGAAGCCGCGATAGAGCACGATTCCGCCGTGCGGCGCCAGTGCGCGCGCCAGCACATTGGCTGCATCCGCCGGGCTGCGTCCATATTGCGATGGGCCGGGCTGGCCCTCCGAGTCCGCCTTGATGACTACGCCGCCGAAGTCGGGAATGGCGCGGTAGATCTCATCCGCTTTCTCGCGCCACCACGCGGCGACCTGCGGGTCGAGCGGGTCAAATGTGGAGAGGCCGCCGATGCTCTCCGGGCTGCTCATGTCGATTGAAAGCGAAAGGCGCACGCCATAGGGACGGAAGGCGCCGGCGATTCGCGCGATCTCGCGAAGATTTTCGGATTGGAGCAAATGCGCATCGGCGTTGACGTTATTGATCGTGCAGCCGTCGATGCCGACCGAAGCCAGCAGCCGCGCGTAAGCTGCGGCGCGGGAGAGATCCGCGCGCACGCGGCCGTTCTCGAAAAAGATCGACGGGCCGGCGTAGCCGCGCTCGATTGTGCCGTTCGGGTTGTCCCACTCGTTCGTCCAGCGGACGGCCGCCCAGGGCGCCGACTGAATGTCGATGGCGGCGAGCGAGTGTTCCTGGGCGATTTCGCGCAGCAGAGCGAAGGCTCCGTAGAGAACGCCGCGCGCATCGCCGCCCTCGATGAGGATCGAGCGGCCGTCGCGATGAACCCGGTAGCCGTCGGCGGGGAGGGTTGCGCTGCTTGCGGCCGTGTGCAGTTCGGATTGGGCGCCGAGGATGAGCAGTTGTCCGCCAGGCGCAACGGAGGCATCGCTCGAGACGATGCGCGGGATGCGGCCGAGCATGCCGCGCCAGCCGAGCGCCAGTTCACGCGCGGCGGAGGCCTCGAGCGCATTGCGCCCGCGGATGACAATCGTGTCGGGCACATTGTCGGCCGATCCGAACACCGGTTCAACGCGAACGGCCCGATAGGCGAGCCATGCGGGATCGCCCGGGCCGAGCTGCGCGGCAGAGACCGGCGATTGAGCGAAAAAGGCAGGACCGGAAAGCAGCAATGCGGCCCAAAGACAGAATGCGCGTGTACGAAGAGAAGAAGCTCGACCGGATTTTCGCTTCATTCGCCCAGGCTCTCCCGTCATGGTCGCTCACGCGAGGTTATTGATTCACGCCGCTGGCCAGGTACCCGCCGTCCACGGCGAGAATCTGGCCGGTGACGAAGCTGGCCGCATCGGAGGCGAGGAACACGGCGGCGCCGGCGATCTCGTTTGCCTGTCCAAAGCGCGCCATGGGCGTTCGCTGCAGCAGCTCCGCGCCGCGCGGCGTTCCGCGCACCAGCTTTTCATTGAGCGAGGTGGGAAAGATGCCCGGGGCAATGGCGTTCACGCGGATGCCGCGCCGCGCCCACTCGACGGCGAGCGATTTGGTGAGCGCGCCGACCCCTGCTTTGCTCGCCCCGTACGCGGCTACTTCGCGGAAGGCGACGAATGTGGCCAGCGAAGCCACGTTGATGATCGCGCCGCGTCCCTGTTCAAGCATGGTCCGGGCGAAGACCTGGCAGGCGCGCAGGGCGCCGTTGAGATTAATGTCGAGGATCCGGTTCCAAATGTCCTCAGGAAAATCGATAGTGGGCTGCTTTTCGGTGATGCCTGCCGAGTTAACCAGAATGTCCACGCGGCCGAAGCGGGCGATGACCTGCTCGTGCAACGCTTCGATCGAAGCGCGGCTGCGCACGTCTACCGTGGCGCGCAGGGTGGCGCGGCCCAGCCGCTCGATCTCGGCGGCTGTTTGCTCGACCTCGGCCTGGCGGCGCGATGCGGCTACGACATCGGCATTGGCGCCGGCGAGGGCCAGGGCGATGGCGCGGCCGATGCCCGAGGTTCCACCGACGACGACCGCACAGCGGCCGGAAAGATCGAAACATTGCATGGCAAAAGGATACTCCGCGGATTCCGTTCCGAGCGCCTGATGAATCGATTTATTTTAGGATATTTTGCCGAACGGCTTCCGGCTAAAGCGGCGGAGTGAAGCGGCCGTCGACTGCTGTCCAGCCCCCGTCGACGATGGTGAGCGTTCCGGTGACGAACGATCCGGCGTCGGAGGCCAGGTAGACGACTGCGCCGGCCATCTCGTGGGGCTGCGCCCAGCGGCCCAGCGCGGACTTCTGCGCGTATGCGCTGTACCACTCCTTGTTGGCGGCGATCGGCGCGGTGAGCGGCGTATCCACTACGCCGGGACCGATGGCGTTCACGCGCACGCCGTGCGGAGCCAGTTCGGCGGCCAGGGTGCGGCACATTTGCAGCACGCCGGCTTTGGTGGCCGCGTATACGCCCTGGCCGGGCTCGACAACCATGGC
>DATGLJ010000289.1:0-2774 GCA_035294185.1 Occallatibacter sp.
CCGGCGCCATCACCGGCGGCGACCTTGTCGTCGCCGGCTGCAATGCGTCGCATCTCGGTGCGGTGATTGCCAAGCTGGAAGAAGCCGGCGCGAAGGTCGATATTCTCGCTCCCGGCTCCGTTCGCGTGCGCGCCGCCGGCAAGCTGCGCAGCGCCGATATCTCCACCGAAGAGTATCCCGGTTTTCCCACCGACATGCAGGCGCAGTACATGGCCCTGGCCACGCAGGCCGAGGGCGTAAGCCAGGTGACGGAAAACATCTTCGAGAACCGCTTCATGCATGTGCAGGAGCTGGTCCGAATGGGCGCATCGATCAAGGTCGATGGCAGCACGGCGACCGTGCGCGGCCCGTCGCGGCTCTCCGCGGCCGCGGTTATGTGTTCGGACCTGCGCGCCTCCGCGTCGCTGGTGCTCGCGGCCCTGGTGGCAGAGGGCGAATCGGTGATCGACCGCGTCTACCACATGGATCGCGGCTACGAGCGCTTCGAGCAGAAGCTGAGCGGCGTGGGTGCGCAGATCCAGCGCCTGGGCAATCTTTTTGCGCCGCGCGAGATGCAGCCCGTTGCAGGCTGATCGGCAAAGACCGTGGAAACGCCGGGGAAAAGCCTGCATCCGCACGCTGAAGCGCGCTGCGACGTGCAGTTTCTAAAGTAATCCTCGCAGAGCAGCCCGCAACTATTCGCCTTTCGGCGAGTTAATATCATTGACCTCGGGAGCCGATGAAGGCTCCACGGAAGAGTCGATCAAGGAGGATAGGATCCGCGTGAAAAAGTCTGCGATGGCAATTCTGCTCGGCCTCAGTCTTATTCCTGCAGCGGCAATGGCGCAGGTCGGTATTGTGGTGCGCGTCGGCCCGCCCGCACCGATTGTCGAACATTACGGCCCTCCCCCGCATCCCGGCTATGTATGGATACCGGGCTACCACCGCTGGGACTACGATCATTACGTATGGGTGCACGGCTACTGGGCGCTTCCGCCGCATCCCGGCGCAGTGTGGGTTCCGCATCACTGGGTGCACCGCCACGGCGGCTGGGTGTTGATTGAAGGGCACTGGCGCTGATCTTCCGCAAAAAAAAACAGGGTCGGAGCATCGCTCGCCACCCGGACTGCAGCAACCCCCATCATGTTTGATGGGGGTTGCTGCTGCGCATCTGCCTTTCTTCCGCGCCCGCGCCCCGCTCAGTGAATCTCGATCACATCCCTGGCCTTCGCGGCCGCCTCATCTGCGCGTTCCTTCAGCTTCTCAGCTACCTTGAAGAACTCTGCGGCCTGCGGGCTCTTCGGGCCGGCCAGCGTTACCGGCAATCCCCGGTCGCCGCCTTCGCGAATCGCAGGCACCAGCTCGATCGCTCCGAGGAAGGTCACATTGAACTGCTTCGCCGTGCGCTCTGCTCCCCCGCGCGAAAAGATATCGATCTCCTTGCGGCAGTGGGGGCAGGTAAAGTGGCTCATGTTTTCGACAATGCCCAGCACCTCGACATTCACCTGCGCAAACATCTCCAGCGCCTTGCGTGCGTCCTCGAGGCTTACGTCGCTCGGCGTCGAAACCACCACGGCGCCGGTCAGCGGCACCGTCTGCACCAGCGAAATTACCACGTCTCCGGTTCCCGGCGGCAGATCGATGATGAGGTAATCCAGCTCGCCCCACTCCACCTGCTGCAGAAACTGGCGGATGATCTGATGCAGCATAGGCCCGCGCATGACGAGCGGTTTGTCGCCGGGCGAGATATAGCCGATCGAAATTGTCTTAATGCCGTGCGTCAGGTTGGGTTCGATCATGCCGTTTGTTACCCTCGGCTGCTGAGTCGAGCCCATCATGAGAGGAACATTCGGCCCGTAGACGTCGGCGTCGATCAGGCCCACGCGATGTCCAAGCTTGGAAAGCGCAATGGCCAGATTGACGGCCACGGTGGTTTTCCCCACGCCGCCCTTCCCCGATCCGACTGCAATAATCTTCTGAACGCCGGGCAACGCCATCGGCTGCGGCATGGCATGTCCATGTGCCATTGACTCACTCCCTCGCTTCTTCGATTTTACCGCCGGCAGACCGGTGTCCTGCGCGCCGGCCGCGCATTTGCCTCCATGAGAAGCAGGCCGCACGAGCCCGGCCTGTTGCTTGATCCTGTGCTTTTGCCGCACGGACCGGATGCAGGAAACATGCTGTCAGTCAAAGCGTTTTCGCCAGCAAAGCATGAATTGCCCGTACGCCTTCGGTCAGCGCAGCCGGTCCCGGCTGAAGAACGATGGTCGAATCGATCTCATAAACATGGCTGCGGCGCACGGCGGAAACCGCATCCCACCCCGGCCGCGAACAGATCGTTTCCTTCCGCACCTTCTTGCCGCACCACGAGGCCAGAATCACCTCCGGATCGCGCCTCGCCACTTCCGCCGGATCGACCACGCGATCCTGCGCCTTGCCTCGGCTGCGCAGCTCGGGAAAAATCGGTTCGCCGCCTGCAATTTCGATCAGCTCTTCCACCCACGCGATGCCGCCGATCAGCGGCTCGTCCCACTCCTCGAAAAACACCCGCGGCCGGCGGGGGAATGCCGCCGCCGCAGCAGCGATCTCATCTAAGCCGCAGGCCAGCTCATTGGCAAGCGCGCGGCCTTCGTCCGGTTTGCCTACAATCCGCGCCAGCATGCGGATCATGCCGAGAATTTCTGCAACACTGCGCTGGTTGAAGTTCAGCACCGTTACGCCGCGGAGCGCAAGTTGCCGAGTAATCTCGGCCTGGACGTCGGAAAATGTCAGCGCCAGGTCGGGCTTGAGAGCCA
>DATGLJ010000290.1:0-11571 GCA_035294185.1 Occallatibacter sp.
AGATGACCGGGAGACAACGACTGTGACCGGGAGAAGCAACGCGGAGAGATTGCGGCCGGCGGCCCCATGCAGAGGCGCGGCTTTCCTGGCTACGTGTGCGGTTGTGTGCCTGAGCTTTCTTGTTCCCGCGGCGCGGGCTTACGGGCAGCGCGGCGGCAGGCCCGCTGCCATGCCCCGCATGGCGGCAAGACCGATGCCGGCCCAGCGGGCAATGCCGCGCAGCCAGATGCGGGCGCAGCGGCAGTTCGAGCAGCGGCCGCAGCGAGCGTTTGGCGAGCGGGGCCAGCGTCCTGCGCCGGGATACAGGCAACCGGAGGCTGGACGGGCGCAGCAGAATTTTGCGCGGCCTGGCGGACAGGCGGGCGCGCCCCGGCCCGCATATAACGGCGCAAGACCGGAGGGGGCTGCCCGGCCGGAATATCCGGGGGCAGGGACCGTTCGGCCGGCGCTGCCCGGCAACACCGGCCAGTATGCGTTTCCGCCCGGGCATCTTGGCTCGTGGCTCAACCAGCATCGCAACTTCGCCGGGCAGGAGCAGCTTCTGCGCAACGATCCGAACTTCAACCGTCTGCCGCCCGCCGATCAGCAGCGGCTGATACAGCAGCTGCGGCAGGTGAATCAGTTGCCTCCCGGGGAGCGTGAGCGGCGCCTGGAACGGGCCGAGAAGATCGAGCACATGACGCCGCAGGAACGGATGCAGCTGGCGCAATCCACTCGGGCATTGAGGGCGCTGCCGCCGGACAGGCAGGCGCGGGTGAGCCAGGCCTTCCGCGATCTGCGCGGCGTGCCGGTGGACCAGCGGCAGACGGTGATCGACTCGGAGCGCTACCGGAGCCAGTTCTCGCCCGAGGAGCGGGGGATTCTTACTAACCTGCTGCGCGCCGAGCCGTACGAGCCGGCACAATAGACGGCCGGCCAGGCGTTATGCCCTCCGGGCACAGCAACCCGGGAACCGCTGTCACCGGCGGTCCGGGTAAATCTCCCGGCTTTTTCGCGCTGGCCCGAGACGCAAAGGCAGCCGCCAATCCCTCGTCCATTCCCACGGACGGCAAACCGATGCGGCATCAGCCGCCGAGCCGAGCAAGCGCCTCGGCCGAGCGCAGCTTGTGTTCGAGGTGGCGTTCGAGCGTCTGCCAGGCGAAGCGGCGCAGGTCCTGGGCGCGGCGGCGCGGCCACGGCTCGGCGGCGAATGCGGCCACGGGCGCGCGCAGCATGCGCTGGGCAAGCTGCCAGGAGTCGGCGCTGAGCGCTGTAGACTGAGCGGTGCGGTGCATTGCGCAGAAAAACCCGTCGGAATAGCTGTTGAAGGAAACTTCGGCTGCCTGCAATGTTTCGGCGCAGACGATGCAGCGGGCCAGATCGGGCAGAAGGCCCATCAGACGCGTCATCCAGAGAGAAAAGTACGTGAGCGGCATCCATGGCCCGGGCAGCGGACCAGGCGAAAAGCCGGTTTCCGCTGTTGCCGATGCGGTGTGCTCGAGAACCGCGGCGAGGAGACGGAAAACGGCATCCTGAGGGTCGCGCTCGGGGAGGGATTCGTCAAGGAGCTCGGCATAGAAGCTGAGCGCGGCCAGCCGCGCAGGATCGGTAGGCTCTGCCAGCGGGGAGCGCTGAATTTCAAGCTGATCGAGACGGACCAGATCCTGGCGGGGACGTTCGGCGAACCAGGCGCGGGCTACGGTCATCGGCTCGAGCGCGCCGCCGAAGCGCTTGCGGCTTTTGAGGGCGGATTTGGCAATGCCCTTCAGGCGGCCGTAATCGCGGGTGAAAAAGCTGACGATCAGGTCGGCCTCGTTCACAGGCCATGTGCGCAGGACAACGGCATCGGAGGCAAGAACGGGCATGAGCAGTATTATCTTCGCACCCGCACACACGAACGCGCCCGTGCCGGGGATACCGACACGGGCGCGTTGCCTGCTACGCGGCCGGTTTGCTTAGCGGCCGAAATGAGCGGCGTTCTTCTCGGCGTAGTGCGCCCACTTCTCCGGCAGATCGTCCAGCGCGAAGATGGCCGAAACCGGGCAGGCGGGAACGCAGGCTCCGCAGTCGATGCACTCGACCGGATCGATAAAGAGCTGCTCGGCGTCGCCGTGGCCGTCCTCGTCCTTCTTAGGGTGAATGCAATCGACAGGACATGCGTCTACGCAGGCGGTGTCCTTGGTGCCGATACAGGGTTCTGCAATTACGTATGCCATCTTCAGCTTTCTCCGGTGTGATCTCCCGAGGCTGATGGTAGCACACGGGACCCGGGGCCGCGGCAGCCGGCTGTGGATTGGTTTTGAGATGCGGGAAAAAGGCAGGGAACAAAGGACCAGAGGAAGGCGGCGAACAGGAAAACCGGTCGGATGGAGCTGCAAAATGACTGCTCAATCCCGCAATCGATGGGCCTGTTTCGGCATGGCTCAGGCCGCGCTGCTTCCAAAGCAGCATGGATGCAGCCGGCTATCGTCCCTGATTCCCTGCTCGCTGTCGCCTATTCCCTGCTTTTTGCATATTCGCGCGGGGAGGCGATGGGCGCCAGATTCCTGCCGGCGAACATGTCGGCGAACAGAGCAACCAGGCCATCCTGAATAATGCCGTTCGAGGCCAGGATTTCACGGCTGTCGAGACGGTAGCGCCGGCCGGCGAAATCGGTTACGCGGCCGCCGGCTTCTTCTACGAGCAGAATTCCCGCCGAGGTGTCCCAGGGGTTGAGATTGAACTCCCAGAAAGCGTCCAACCGGCCGCAGGCAACATAGGCAAGGTCGAGCGCGGCGGAGCCGGCGCGGCGCACGCCGTGCGAACGCAGGGTGAACTCATGGTAGAAGTGAATATTCGGATTGGAGTGGCGCTTGCGGCTGGGAAAGCCGGTGGCCAGCAGCGACTCGGCGATTGCCTGCGCGCGCGAGACATGGATGGGTTTGCCGTTCAGCTGCGCGCCACAGCCGCGCTCGGCCGTGAACAGCTCGTCGCGCATGGGATCGTAAACGATTCCGGCGACGAGCGAGCCGTCCTGGCCGGCGGGCAGATCCGCGCCGCGATGTTCGAGTCCCAGCGAGACGGCGAAATGCGGAAAGCCGTGGGCGAAGTTGGTGGTGCCGTCGAGCGGATCGACATACCAGCGATAAGCGCCCTCCATGCGGTCGCGCGTGCCCTCTTCGCCATAGATGCCGTGCTCGGGAAAGCTCTCGGCGAGCAGCGCGCGGATGAGCTTCTCGGCGGCGCGATCGGCGACGGTGACCAGATCGACATCTCCCTTGTATTCGGTTTCGACGCCCTGCGCGTAGAACTCGCGCAGGCGCGCTCCGGCCTCGCAGGCGATGCGGGAAGCCTTTCGAATGAGATCCGAGACAGGGGAAGAAGCAGACGCGGCTCTATGATCGGCCGGAAAAGTCACGAGACGCCCTCGCGGCCCGCACGCAGAGCCGGCTGCAGCGCGGGCCGGCGGCCCACTTCGCTGATGGAACGGATCTGGTGCTTGTAGATAAACAGATTCGGGTGCCCGTTGCGGGTGAGGCGGAGCATGGAATCGTCGAAGTACTCGATCCAGCCGCGCACGGTCTCGCCGTCGCGAAGCTTGATGGAGACTATCACCTGGCGGTCGCTGAGGGAGCGCAGATAGAGCGCTTCCTGGCCGGTTTCGCCGGGCGGAGGCGTCTTGGAGCGGCGGCGGGAAGCCAGTGGCGGAGTCATAGTTTTATTTTAGATGCAAAGCGCTGCACAGAGGAGGGAGCCGGGTTTGCCGGAGACGGTGGAAAACTTCAGCGTTCCCGGCGGCGCAGTTCTCAGTGCAGGTGCAGACGCCAGGCGGTATAGCTGAGTATCTCGTGGGCCAGCCGCTGGAACTGCATGCTGCCCGGCTTGGACTCCGGCTCCGGACGGGGCGAGGTGAGCACATCGAGGCCGTCTGCCGCAGCGATGGCGTGAATGCGGAACAGGTGCGTGCCGTCGCTTACGATGATCAGCCTTTGCAACTGGTTGGCGCGCGCGATGACGGCGACGCGCCGCGCCGACTCCTCGGTGTCGGTGCTTTCGGTTTCGGCGATAATGTCCTGCTCGGGAACGCCGCGGCTCTCAAGATAGGAGCGGCCGACGGAGCCTTCGGTAAATTCGTCTCCGCCCGGACCGCCGAGGGTGATGATCAGGGGCGCCAGGCCGCGGCGGTAGAGTTCGAGAGCGTGATCGAGACGGGCGCGGAAGACAGGCGATGGGCGGCCGTCGTACTCGGCTGCGCCAAAGACACAGATGGCGTCGGCCGGCGCAGCCTGATCGTGCGCCGCATACCATTCGATTTGCCCATAAACCCAGCGGCACCACAGCGCTGCAACGCCCGCAAGCACAAGCGCAATCGTTGCGGCTGCGATCCGCTTGCGGCCGCGGCCATCTGTTTTTTTCCACCGCCCCATGCGCACTATGCTAGTGCAAGACCTGGGGGGCTTTTCCATGTCCGGTCCGCGGTGTGATTTCGTGTTCGGTTTCGTGGTCCGGCTCCGTGCAGCGCCCTCGCTCCCCCCGATTCGGCGCTCGGACTGAGCGCCCGGATTTGGCTGCGACAGCGATTCCGGTTCTGTTTTTTAATGCTCGAGAGCCATGACGATCTCATGAGTGGAGATGGCTCCTTCGCGCAGGATCTCCCAGCGGCCGGGGCCTAGCGAGAGATCGACGATGGTAGTGGGCAGGGCGCGGGCAGTGGGACCGCCATCGACGATAAGCGGAATGCGATCGCCGATCTGGTCGCGGACGCAGGAGGCGTTGGTGCACTCCGAGGCGCCCTGCAGATTGGCGGACGTGGCGGTGATGGGCAGGCCGAAGCGCTCGACGACGGCGCGGGGAATGGCGGCGTCGGGCACGCGGATGGCGACATTGCCGGTATGCGCGGTGGAGCGCAGCGGCAGCTTCGTGCCGGCGCGGACGATGATGGTGAGCGGACCAGGCCAGAATCTGTCGGCCAGCTTGTCGAGCATGGGGTCGGTATCGCGAGCCAGTTCGTAAGCCTGCGCAAGACCGGAGATGAGCAGCGAAAGCGGCTTGTGCTTCTGGCGGGTTTTGATCTGGTAGATGCGCTCGACCGCGCGCAGGTTCACAGGATCGACAGCGAGGCCGTAAAAGGTATCGGTAGGCAACGCCACTACATCCCCCTTGCACAGGCAGGAGGCAATGTAGTCGATCCGGTCCGGCTGGGGCTCATCGGGATGGACGCGCAGAATTTCCGCGGACAAGAATGGCTACCTCGGTAATGAATGGACCAAGATCGTAAAGACAAGGGCCGTAAAAGACGGAAAGTAACACAGCACCAGTTGCGGTGCAAGCGCGGCGGCGGCCGGCGCGCAGACGGCCAGCAGCGCCAGGGGGCGAAAACGGCATAGAATCGGTCAGATGCCTCTTCGCATTGTACAGAGTAAGCAGAACGCGCGGTTAAAAGGGCTGCGAAAAGCATTGGCCAGCCCGGGACGCGAGGGACTGGTTGCCCTTGAAGGACCGAAACTGGTTGAGGAAGCTGCGCGTGCAGGGCTGCGGATTCGATGCGTGTTTGTCGCCGAGGGGTTCGAGCGGGCCAGGGAGTGGGCGGCAGAGGAGCTGCGGCTGCCGGGCGAGACGGAGATTCTTCTTGTGCCGCGGCCGCTGCTCGATGCAGCGCTGACCACCGAGACGCCGCAGCCGGTGGCGGCGCTGGCGGAGACGCCGGCCTGGACGTGGGCGCAGGTTTTGGGCTGCCGCCATGGCCGTGCTGCGCTGGTTGTCGTGCTTGCCGGGGTGCAGGATCCCGGAAATCTTGGCGCTATTCTGCGCTCGGCGGAGGCCTTCGGGGCAACCGGGGCGGTGAGTTTGCCGGGAACGGTGAGCGCGTGGAATCCCAAGGCGGTGCGGGCTTCGGCGGGAAGCGTGTTCCGCATGCCGGTCATTGCGGCGAGCGAGCAAAACTGCCTTGAGCATCTGCGCGAAGCCGGCGTGAGAATTCTGGCCGCAACCGCTCGGGGTGCGGCTGCGCCCGCCGATCGGCTTGAGATGACGAAACCAGTCGCCGTCATCATCGGCAACGAGGGCAGCGGAGTGGCGCACGATCTGGCGGCAAAGGCCGATGCCAACGTTACGATTCCCTGCCCGGGGCCGGTGGAAAGCCTGAATGCGGCGGTTGCGGCAAGCGTGCTGCTGTATGAGGCCTCGCGGCAGCGAGCGATGGCTGCCGGCGAGCCGAGCAAGCCTGGCGGAGCGCGGCGATGAGCCTGTTCGATCCCCTTCCTTTGGACGATGGCAGCGGCCCGGGCAAGTCTGCCCCGGCCCGGCAGGCGGGCGCGCCGCTTGCCGAGCGCATGCGGCCGCGCTCGCTCGACGAGCTTTGCGGGCAGGAGCATCTGGTGGGGCCGGGCAAGCCGCTGCGCGTGCAGATCGAGCGCGACGACGCAGGCTCGATGATCTTCTGGGGACCGCCGGGGGTGGGCAAAACGACTCTGGCGAAGCTGATTGCCGAGACTACGCGGGCGAATTTCATCGAGTTTTCAGCGGTGGTCAGCGGGATCAAAGAGATCAGGCAGGTAATGGCGGCGGCGGAAAAGGCCGCCGAGCTGCACTCGCGCACGATTCTCTTCGTGGACGAGATTCACCGCTTCAACAAGGCGCAGCAGGATGCGTTCCTGCCGTACGTGGAGCGGGGAACGATCCGGCTGATTGGCGCGACGACCGAAAATCCCTCGTTTGAGATCATCTCGGCGCTGCTCTCGCGCTGCCGCGTGTATGTGCTGCAGCCGCTATCGGCCGAGTGCATCGTCGCGCTCCTCAGGCGCGCGCTCGAAGACCGCGAGCGGGGGCTGGGCGCACTCGGGCTGACGGCGGATGACGAGGCGCTGGAGATGATAGCGGCCTACTCGAGCGGCGACTGCCGCAGCGCCTACAACACTCTTGAAATCGCCGCAAAACTGGCCGATGTCCGGAAGCAGGACCGGAAAAAAATCACGAAAGACGTTGCCGCCGAGGCGCTGCAACGGCGCGTGCTGCAGTACGACAAGCAAGGCGAGGAGCACTACAACCTGATCTCGGCGCTGCACAAGAGCGTGCGCAACTCCGATCCCGACGCGGCGCTCTACTGGCTGGGGCGGATGTTTGCGGCCGGCGAAGACCCGTTGTATCTGGCGCGGCGGATTGTGCGGATGGCGATTGAGGACATCGGTCTGGCCGCGCCCGAGGCTCTGAACCTGTGCCTTTCGGCGCGGGACGCGATGGATTTTCTCGGCTCGCCCGAAGGCGATCTGGCGCTGGCGGAGGCGGTGGTGTATCTTGCTCTCGCGCCAAAGTCGAACGCCGTGTATACAGCCTACGGAGCGGTACGGCAGGAGATCGAGCAGACCCGTCAGGAGCCGGTGCCGCTGCATCTGCGCAACGCGCCGACGAAGCTGATGAAGGAGCTGGGCTATTCGGCCGGCTACCGCTACGCGCACGACGAAGAGGGCAAGGTGGCGGAGATGGATTGCCTGCCCGATTCGCTCAAGGGGCGGAGCTGGTACAAACCCACGCAGGAGGGGCGGGAGAAGCAGTTGGCCGCGCGGATGGAGGAGATTCGCAGGATTCGGGCGGGGAAGCGCGGTGGCGCGTGAAGCTTTTTTGCAGGTTCCCTACTCCCAGGGATTTACGGCAGCGTTGCCAGGATCCTCGAAGTGCTTCACATTGCGCCAGCAAGTCAGCCAGTTGCGTCCGGGGATGGTTGAACGCGTTCAGAAATGACGTTAGTGTCGAGAACGATCCTTGGTCAAAGTTCGGAATCTCATCCGCATGCCTCGAATTTCCTCGATCGGCTTGTCGGGGTAAACACCGCTGCCGCTGAAGAGGGCCACGGTGGCTGTTCCAAATCCGACGGGGGCAGCTTCCTCGTCCCTTCTGAGCGCGTTGCGCAGGATTTTGCGGACTTCGGCTTCCATGCTGCGACGGTTGCGCCTGGCGCGTTCAATCCTCCCGCGTGGGGAAATTGTCCTTCCTGGCGTCGCCGGTTTCCTTGTCTTCGTCGGTGCCGGTGGAGTCAGCGGGAACAACTGTACCGAGAGAGTCGTTCACCACTTCATCGTCTTCATCGTCGACGAAGCGGTTCGTATTCGGAGGCGCAGGCTTCCATTTCGGCGCCATGGCGTGGTCCTCTTGCCGGTTGGACGCAAAAGCAGGCGGCAGGGTTTCAACAACGATACTCTTTGCGTCTTCCATCTGCCGTACACTGTGATCAAGCCGATGAAAGCAGCCATCCTGACCGTAAGCGACAAGGGTTACCGCGGCGAGCGCGAGGACCGGAGCGGACCGGAGCTGGCGGCGTGGCTCGGCAGGCGCGGCGTGCAGATCGTGTGGACGCGCATCGTGCCCGACGAGGCGGCCGACATTGCGGCGCAGCTTATCGAGTGGGCCGACAGCCGGATCTGCGACCTGATCGTAACGACGGGGGGAACCGGCGTTGCGCCGAGCGACGTGACGCCCGAGGCCACGCGGCGCGTGCTCGATCGCGAGATCCCCGGGCTGGGCGAAGCGATGCGCCTGGCCAGCGCCGCAAAGACGCCGTTTGCGATGCTCTCGCGCGCCGTGGCAGGCGTGCGCGGTCGGGCGCTGATCGTAAATCTGCCGGGCAGCCCCAGAGGAGCCATTGAGAACCTTGAGGCCATCTGGGCGGCCGTGCCCCACGCGGTAAAGAAGATACAGGGCGACACAGAAGAGTGCGCGGCAACATAAGAAGCGGCTGAGGCGCTGTGCGGCCGATTCCCTGCCTGATCGCCGATTTGCTGCGGAGACTGCGTCCGGCTCCGGCGTCTACCATTGAATAGAGAACATGACGCATAAGCCCAGGCTGGGGCAGAACTTCCTTCGCGATCCGCAGGCGGCGGCGCGCATTGTCGCGGCGCTCGGGGAGATTGCCGATCGCACGGTCATCGAGATCGGGCCGGGGCGCGGAGCAATCACCGAATCGCTCGTTGCCCGCGCGCGGCACGTGATAGCGGTGGAACTGGATTGCGGGCTGGCTGCGGCGCTGCGCGGCCGATTCCCCGCCGACCGTCTCACGGTTGTCGAACAGGATGTGCTCGAGTTCGACTTCGCTTCCGCCGCAGCCCGCGCCGGGGCGCGGCTGCGCGTTGCGGGCAACCTGCCGTATTACATCACCTCGCCGATCCTGACAAAGCTGGCCGAGAGCCATTCGGCGCTCGATGCGGCCGTACTCATGGTGCAGCGCGAAGTCGCCGGCCGCATAACCGCTGCGCCGGGGTCGCGCGAGTACGGCGTGCTTTCAGTGGCGGTGCAGGCGCATGGGCCGGTCGAGCCTCTGTTTACGTTGCCGCCGGGGGCCTTTGCGCCGCCGCCGGAGGTTTACTCCACTGTCTTCCGATGGCGGTTTGCGCCGCGGTTCGAAGAACTCGGCGTCGAAGAAGGTTCATTTTTGCGGATGGTGAAAATGGCCTTTGCGCAGAAACGCAAGACGCTGGCCAACAACCTGCGCGCGGCCGGGATCGACGCCGAGGCGGCTCTCGGTCGGGCCGGAATCGACCGGCAGGCGCGGGCCGAGTCGCTTTCGATTGATGCGCTGGCGCGGCTGTGGCGGGAGCTGGAAGGAGATATGGGCGGCATCTGAATGAAACAGGCATCTCTCGGCGGCTAAAGCCGCCTCGCTTTCACGGCCAGTCCCGGGGCGACTCCGGCCGCTCCTTTTCAGAGCATTTGAGATCGGGCAGATCGGAATGTTTTCCGGCTTCGCCGGCGGCGGTGGGCCGGCGTAATCTACTGGAGGGAGATACGCGCTCAACGAATCAAGGTCTTCCGGCGCTTTCGGCGGAAACCAATCCCGCGCGCAGGCATCCGTTTCCTTAAGACAGATGAAAACCGCCGAAGAAGTCCGCCAACAAGGTTTCGAGCAGACGCTGGTAAGCGCCCGCGAAACCATGTTGATGAGCGAAATCCTGAAAATTGCGGCCGACAGCTTCAAGGCCAGCAAGACCCGCTTTGCATTGACGGCGCTGGGCATGGTGATCGGCACGGCGTCGGTGATTCTGGTCGTCACGATCGGGATGACGGGAAAGCAGTACGTGCTCGATCTGATTCAGAAAATCGGCACCAATTCCGTAGAGCTTGAGTATGCCGGCGGCGGCGCTACCCCCGCCGAGCGCGTGCTTTACAACGACTATCTGACGCGCCAGGACGAAAAGACCGTCGATCAGCAGGTGCCCGGCGTCATGTACTCCTCGCCGGTGCTCGAGATGCACGAGCGGTTGAGCTTCGGCGGCGGCGTCACCAAGGACACGCTGGTGCTGGGCGTAAGCCCGCAGTATCAGCAGGTGCGCAACCTGATTGTGACGGTGGGCCGGTTCTTCGACGATACCGACGACTCGCAGCACATCAAATGCGCTGTCGTTACCCAGATTTTCGCCAAAGAGCGCTATGGCAGCGACGACGCGGCCCTGGGCCAGGTCTTCCAGATTCAGGGCATTCCGTTCACCATTATCGGCGTGTTCAAGGAAGCGGTGAACGACTTTGGCCAGTCGGAGATCGCCGACGAAACGGTGCTGATTCCCTACTCGGTGGCCCGCTACTTTACCGGCACGGAGCGGGTGAACCAGATTTACTTTTCCATGCGCAACATGAACGACGTGGAGAACGCGGCCAGAGAGATCGTGCGCGTGGTGAGTTCGCAGCACCGGCCCAACTCCGTATACAAGGCGCAGACGCTCACGGCGCTGCTGACCACGGCGGCCCAGATCGCCAACGGACTGACCATGGTGCTGGTTCTGGTGGCCGCAGTGACGCTGGCTGTAGGCGGCGTAGGCATTATGAATATCATGCTGGCCAACGTGCGCTCGCGCATCCGCGAGATCGGCATCCGCAAGGCGCTGGGCGCCACGTACCGCGAGATCAAGCTGCAGTTTCTGGCCGAGGCGGTCATCATTTCCCTCAGCGGCGGCCTCGTGGGAACGCTCGTGGGGCTTCTGCTGCCGCTTTCGATCGATTTCTTCACCGACTACCACCTGCCGTTCTCCTGGTTGTCGGTGATGATTGCGCTGACCGCAGCTACGGCGGTAGGCGTCATCTTCGGAACCGTTCCGGCCACGCGGGCGGCGCAGATGGACCCGGTGGATGCGCTCAAGTATGAGTGAGACTTCAAAGCGCGGCACGGGCCGGACCGGCGCACAGCAGGACAGCGGCGAACAGGAGCCGGCCGGACCGGGCCAATCGGGACCGAGCCTGACGGCAATGTACGCGCTCATCGCTCTGGCGCTGGCCGTCGCGATCGGATTTGCGCTGTTGATCGTGTGGCCGTTTTACCGGCATCGATACTGAAGCGTGGCCGGGAGCGGGTTCGCAACTTGCCGCGGCGGCCGGGCGTCTCTCCGCGCCTGCCGGGCGCACGCCGCACAGGAACCGGGCGATTTATACTGAAGCTATGGCTGCGAGCGAAGAGCGCGACCGTTATCTGTTTGGGGCGCTGGAGAGCAGCGCGAAAAACCGCATCAAGGTCAAGGAAGCGAATTACGGCTTCGAAGAGCCGGAGGGCGTTTTTCTTACCTCGCTCGATTTCGCGGTGAACTGGATCCGGAAGAATTCGGTATGGCCGATGACCTTCGGCCTGGCCTGCTGCGC
>DATGLJ010000291.1:0-8993 GCA_035294185.1 Occallatibacter sp.
GAAAACTCGATTTTTCAAGATAAGCCGGCACCGGCAGCAGACCTCGCTCGCCGAGCAGAGGCTTGAACTGGCGCAACACGGCAAGAAAGGCGATGAAGTAAATCGCCCCCATGCCGCGCTGCAGCGCCAGCCGGACAAGACAGATCTGCCCGAACCATAGATGACTGAAGCAGGAGCGCACCCTCGGCCGCCTCCGACTCAAATCTTAGATGGCCGCGCCGCGCGTTACGGAATCCGCGAGGCGCCGATCGAGCCGCTGCGCGTCAGGCTGGGCGGAAACACGCGCAGCCGCTCCACGCGATGATCGCTGGCGGCCACGACCTCTATCCGCAGCCCGGCCGGCTCGATCGCCAGCACCTCGCCGGGCAATGGAATGCGCCCCTCGATCTCGCTCACCAGCCCGCCCAGCGTGGCGGCTTCGTATGCGTCGCCCAGCTCCAGCGGTTCGCCGATGAGGCCGGCGAGCTGGTCCACGGGAAAACCGCCCGGCACCAGCCAGGCCCCCGACGGCTCGCGTTGCGGGTCTTCGACGGGCGCGTCGGCTTCGTGCTCGTCGCGGATATTGCCCACGATCTGTTCGAGCAGATTCTCGATCGTCACCAGTCCCGCGATGCCGCCGTACTCGTCGACCACCAGGCACATGTGCTGCTTTTCCCGCTGCATCTCGCGCAGCAGCTCGTAGCCGCGCTTGGTCTCCGGCACAAAAACGGCCGGCCGCTGGATGCCGCCCACCGTGCGCGTTCGCGCCTCTTCGTCGCTGATCTGCAGCAGGTCGTGCGCAAACGCGATGCCGGTGATGTTATCAAGCGAGCCGGCATAGACGGGAACGCGCGAATAATTGTGCTCGCGCAGAAGCTCGAGAAAGCGCTCGAGCGTGATCTCGGCCGGCACGGCAAAAATCTGCGGCCGCGGCGTCATCAGCTCGCGCACCAGTTTGTCGCCGAACTCCACGGCCGAGCGCACCAGCTCGCGGTCGCTCTGCTCCAGAATGCCTTCCTCTTCGCCGGCTTCGATCAATGCGTCCACGTCCGGCGCAGGTTCTTCTTCCGCGCCGGCCGGGCGTTCGCCGAGCGCAGCTACCGAGAAGAAGAAGCGGACAAAAACGGTGATGGGCGTAACGGACCACAGCAACAGCCGTATCGGCCAGAGCAGGCGCGCCGCCCACAGTCCGCGCGTGCGGTTGAACAGCAGCGAGGGCAGAAGCTGGCCGGCGAAGACCATCGCCAGCACCAGCGCAAGAACGGCCTCGGCAATCTCCGCCGCATCCGGGCGCATAGCGCGCGCAAACAGCGCCTCGCCGAGGATCAGCGCGATCAGCCCGAACGAGAGCTGCGCCAGCGCCGCGGCGCACAGCGCTGCGTGGTCGCGGCTCAGACCAAGATACGGCTCGATGTGCTCTTCCCACGCGTCGAGATTCTCCTGTATCTCGCGGCTCAGGATTTTGCCGAACTCGGCGTAGATGCGGCTCATGTAGGAGGCCAGCATCTCGATTGCAATCAGGATCGCGAGCGCAAGGGCAGTCATGGCCGCCGCCTCCGCGCGGTTTTGTTCCTGCGCCTCGCCTGCTGAGGCTCCGCCCGCTCGATCAATCCCTGCGGCAATCCCAGCCGCGCGCGCAGCCGGCGCTCCCGCCGGGCCATCTGCCCGTCATCGGTCTCATGATCGTACCCGGCCAGGTGCAGCAATCCATGAAGAATCAGAACCCTGATCTCCACGCCCAGCGTGTGTCCCTGTTCTGCGGCCTGCCTCCGCGCCACCGGAACGCCGATGGCCAGATCGCCGGCTGCTTTCTCCGGACCCGACGCCGCCGGAAACGACAGCACATCTGTGGCTTTATTCTTTCCGCGGAAGCGGCTGTTCAGCTCCCGGATTTTCCTGTCAGTAGTGAGCAGAACCGAAACTTCTCCGCGCAGCCGGACGGCCGCCTTTGCCCGCGACAGAAACCGCGCCAGCGTGCGCGCCGAAGGCAGGCGCGCGGCGCCGGAGGTTGCGCCTGGGGCAGAGCTGTGCGGCGTAGGGTCGGGATCCAGATTTGGATCAACAAGGATCATCGTGCGCGGGGCCGCAGCGTTCGACAGCTCCGGGTCTACTCGGATGATACGCGAACCGGGGCGGGGAGATAACCGGAACAGATGCTCCAGCCCTGCTGCGTATCTGCCGCGTGGCGGTTCGCGGCCCAATCCGGGCGGCGGCATCCCTGGCTGCCCGCCGGTGCAGTCTCTATTGCGGTTTTGCCGGGTGCGCCGCGTTTGCCTCGATTGCCGGCACGTTCACGTCGATGGCGCCTTCGAGCGGCAGCTCCTGCTGCTGCGGCTTCGCGCTCTCGTAGGCGCGAACGATGCGCTGCACCAGCGCGTGCCTCACCACGTCGCCCTCTTCGAACTGGCAGAACCGGATGCCCTCGACGCCATCGAGAATGTTGATCGCGTCCACCAGCCCCGACTTGCGCGGGTTGGGCAAATCGATCTGCGTAATGTCGCCGGTGATCACCGCCTTCGAGTTGTTCCCCATGCGCGTCAGGAACATCTTCATCTGCTCGACGGTCGTGTTCTGCGCCTCGTCCATGATGATGAAAGCGTCATTCAGCGTGCGGCCGCGCATAAAGGCGAGCGGCGCAACTTCAATGACGTTCTTCTCGAGCATCTTGTCGACCTTTTCGGGATCGAGCAGGTCGTACAGCGCGTCATAAAGCGGACGCAGGTAGGGATCGACCTTTTCCTGCAGCGTGCCGGGCAAAAAACCCAGCCGTTCGCCGGCTTCCACCGCCGGCCGCACCAGCACAATGCGGCTCACGCGCTTGGCCACAATCGCGGCCACCGCCATGGCCACCGCCAGGTAAGTCTTGCCCGTGCCGGCCGGTCCCACGCCGAAGACCATGTCGTTCTGCTCGATCGCCTCAATGTATTTCCGCTGGTTGACCGAGCGCGGCTGCACCATGCGCTTCACTCCCACGGAACGCTGCCTGCCGCTGTCGGCCAGCGCGCGCAGCGTCACCGCCGGATCGGCCACCACCAGCCGCAACATGCCGTTCAGTTCGCCGTTATGCGGGTTTACCCCCAGCCGCCGCAGCGCTTCGAAGTCCTGAAAGATGTGTCGAACACGCGCCACGCCCTCGTCGGGCCCCTCTACATGCACCGCGTCGGAGCGCAGGTCGATCCGCACGCCGAGTGAGTCTTCCATGAGTCTGAGGTTCTCATCGCGAGTCCCGAAGAGGGGCTCAAGGTTGGGCGTGATCTCCAGAGCGATCTTCAAAGGTTTATGAATCCTCCGCGGTTAGGGTGTGGATAAGGTTGTAAGGTGCGAGGGCCTGCCTCGGGCGGCAGCAGAAAGCCGCACACAGCAGGACTGAATCGCGAATGGCCAATCACCAATCGTGGCTCAACGGTCGTTCTGCAGCCGGGCTGTTCGCAATGGCGCTTTCGCGTCCATCTGCGAAACAGCTCTGGAGACGCAGGATGCCCGTACTGATGCCAGCAATCGTTTGAATTGGAAGGCAATCCGGAGGCGCGAGCCACAAGGACGCCGGATGCTCGGGCTGTCTTGCGCGGGTGCGGGTTGGCGGTGGCGACCAAAGCCGGTATCTGGGCTAGAGAGTAGCGCGAGCCACGGTCCTCGTCAATCCGTGCGCTCAATAAATTCGATTCGCGGGGTGACGCGGCGGATTCCCGCCGGAAAACAGAACGCGGAACCCGGGAAAAACCCGCGCGTTTTCTCGGGGCCTTCTGCGCCGGGGCGCACATGTTCGTGAAAATCGACGATTTGTCCTCTCCGATGGGGCGTATTACGCTGGACAGGCCTGGAGATGGAGGGGAATTCGATGCGCCAGACAATCACAAGACGACGCGCGCTCACGCTGGGAGCCGCTGCTGCGGCAGGCTGCGCCGCCGGCCGCGCATGCTCTGCCTTTGCCGCCGTCCGGCCTGCGTTCCAGCCCACGGTTTTCGACGAAGTCGAATATAGCCAGGTCGATCTCGGCCCCGGTCCAATGCAGACGCAGTTCGAGCAGAACCACGAGCTGCTGCTCAATATGAACGAGGACAGCCTGCTGCGCCCGTTTCGCGTGCGCGAAGGCTTGCCTGCGCCGGGCGAGGAGATGGGCGGCTGGTACAGCACCTGGGGCTTTGCTCCCGCCGATCCCTTCGGCCAGTGGATCTCGTCTCTGGCGCGCATGTATGCCGTCACCCGCGACCAGCCCACCTGCGACAAAATCGACCGGCTCATCCGCGGCTATGCGGCCACCATCGAGCCCGAAGGAAAGTTTTACCGGCGCAATATGTTCCCCGCCTATTTCTATGACAAGATGGTGCGCGGGCTGACCGATGCGGCGGTCTATGCAAATCACCCCACGGCGCTCGCCGTTCTGGTGAAGACCACTGACGCGGCGTTGCCCTATCTGCCGCCGAAAGCAATTCCGCACAAGGACCCGCCGCTGCCCGGAGGAACGGACGACGAAAGCTACACCATGCCTGAGAATCTGTTCATCGCCTGGCAGCGCACCGGCGATCGGCGCTACTACGATCTGGCGCAGCGGTTCATCTTCCACGATTTCTTCGATCCGCTTTCGCGCGGCGAAAACGCGCTGCCGGGCCGCCACGCCTACAGCCACATGAACTGCCTTGGTTCAGCCGCGGTTTCCTACCTGGCGCTTGGCCGGGGAAAATATCTTGCCGCGGCGCGCAACGGCTTCCGGTTCGTCGAGGAGCAGAGCTACGCCACCGGCGGCTGGGGCCCGCGCGAGCATTTCGTTGCGCCGGGTTCCGGCGCGCTCGCCGAGAGCCTCGCCGATGCGCATGCCAGCTTTGAGACCCCCTGCGGCGCCTACGCGCACTTCAAGCTCTCGCGCCACCTGATGCGCATCACCGGCGATTCGCGTTACGGCGACAGTCTCGAGCGAGTTCTCTACAACACCGTTCTCGGCGCGTGGCCCATCCAGCCCGATGGGCGGTCGTTCTACTACTCCGATTACACCTACGACGCGAAGAAGTTCTTCCACCCTTCCCGATGGCCCTGCTGCTCCGGCACGCTGCCCATGGACGCAGCCGACTACCGCATCTGCGCATACTTCCGCAGCCGGCGCGGCGTCGCCGTGAATCTGTATGCGCCTTCGACGCTTCGCTGGCGGAGCGCAGGCGCCGGGTTTGCACTGCGGCAGACGACCGACTATCCATATTCAAGCCTGGTTCGCATGGACCTGACTGCCTCCCGGCCGGCGGAGTTTTCCGTCTTCCTGCGCATCCCGGCATGGGCGCGCGGAGCCGCAGTGAGCGTGAACGGCAATCGCGGCTCGCTCAAACCGCAACCGGGCGCGTTCGCCGAGATCCGCCGCACATGGAAGAACGGCGACCGCATCGAGCTGGAACTGCCCTTTACCACGCGGCTCGAAGCCATCGACGCCCGGCATCCGGAGACCGTGGCGATCGTGACCGGTCCGCTGGTGCTGATGGCGGTCAAAAATGCAGGCCGCGGTCCGGCCAGCGCCGTCGATCCGGCCTCAAAAACCTGGAAACGGGCCGAGCTGCTGGCAGCGGCGCAGGGCGCTAGCGCGGCCCATGAATGGGCGCCCGCCGATGGGGCGCTGGCGCTGCGGCCATTCATGGATATTCGCGACGAAAGCTACACCACGTACCTGCAAACCGAGCCGGGCTGATCCGGAAAAGCCTTTTATTTTCAAGTCATTAGCCCGGAAAGAGGGGTCAGAATTGCGCGGCCGGGTATCGCTGGCCTGTGTTGAACGGGAGACTATGCCATGGCGAGGGTCTTTGCGCCCGATTTGCGGCAGCGGGCCAGTTCGCAATCGCATTCCCTCCGGGGCGGAAGCCCGGGAGCATTTTGCCTGGCCGATGTACGGGCTCAGGCCCGCACCCTTCAAACCGACCCGCTGCCCGATCTGCGGCCTATTTGACCCTGCATTCGGCTTCCCGTAAACTAGGAAATTGCGAAGGATGCGGCGTTTGCGGCGTTGCTGCCCGCATCCTGAAAAATTCCCGCCCGAAGCTGGCAGCCTGGTTTTTTTCTAGGCTTGGCTGACGCGAAGGCCACAAGACAGGAAAAGTAATGGCAAATCATGTATCGGCGCTCAAGCGCGCCCGCCAGACCGAGAAGCGTACTGAAATCAACCGCGCCAACCGCAGCCGCGTGCGCACCAGCCTGCGGGCTATGCGCGAGGCACTGGCCAAGGGCGACTTGAAGGCTGCGCAGGAGCAGTACCGGTCCACCGTCTCGATGCTCGACAAGAGCATCCAGAAGGGTGTGCTGCACGCGAATACCGCTTCCCGGTATAAGAGCCGGCTGAACGCCCGGCTTAAAGCTCTGGCAACCGCCAGGGCAGCCTGAACCTGCAATCGGAATTGACGCCGAACAGCCGGGATTCGTCTCGGCTGTTGGTGTTTCCGGGGTTATTGCAGGGAGATTGCGATTGGCTGGCCGTCGAAGGAGAACCTTCAATGGTCTGTCGTCAAGGGCAAATGGTCCAATGACAATCGGGGAAAGCCGTCCACGCCGGCGGGCGAGAACATGCCATTGCCGCCGGTCAGGCGGCGCAAACGAATACCCGAACCGGTACGATCGGGGCCGGCATCAGCGGCCCCTCGTCCGGAAGATTCAGGCGGAAGCTCAGGAGGCCTTCGCGCGCAGCTCCTGCTCGGCGCGGAACCAGTCTTCCTCGTGGTGGCCATCGGTATAGCCGCGCTGCGCCCAGTATTTGCGGGCCAGCTCGGCGATCTGCTCGTGGGTGGGGCCGGAGCTTTCGATCGGCGCAGGATGTGCCGGCTGGGCAGTCTTTTTGGCTGCGGCCTTGCGGGGTTTCGCCTCGCCGGCGCCATTCGTGCCGGCATTGCTTCCGGATCTGGCGGCGCGGGGTTTCCTGACGGTCTCTGCCATTCGGGTATCCTCCTGGGGGAATGCTGGTGGATGTTGGGGCCAACGAGCGGGCCGTCAATTCTAGGATAGCCGACGGGAAGCTGCGGCTCAAGGCGCCTGAAACAGGCGCGAATCCCCGGAATTAACCGTAAAACTGCCGCCGGAGGGAATTCTGCGAGGGGCTGCCGGTCTGCGGAGACAGCTCAACTCAGCCGCTCAAAGATGCCGGCTGCGCCCATGCCTCCGCCCACGCACATCGTCACCATGCCGTAGCGCTGCTTCCGCCGCTTCATCTCCTGGAGAAGCGTTGCGGTGAGCTTTGCTCCGGTGCAGCCCAGCGGGTGGCCGAGGGCGATCGCGCCGCCGTTGACATTCACCTTTTCCGGATCGAGGCCCAGCGTGCGGATAACGGCCAGCGACTGCGCAGCAAAGGCCTCATTGAGTTCGATGACGCCGATGTCGTCGAGCCTGAGGCCGGCGCGCCCGAGGGCTTTGGGGATGGCGTAGATGGGGCCGACGCCCATCTCTTCAGGCAGGCAGCCCGAGACCGCGTAAGCCGCCAGCCTGGCCAGCGGCTGCAGGCCGAGCTGGGCGGCGCGTGCCGAGTCCATCAGCACCACGGCCGCCGCGCCGTCGGAGGTCTGCGAGGAGTTGCCTGCCGTGACGGTGCCCTGCGCCGCAAAGGCGGGCCTGAGCTTTGAGAGGGCTTCGGCGGAGGTATCGGCGCGGGGGCCTTCGTCGGCGTCGAAGATCTTTTCCCGGGCCTGCGGCGCTCCTGGTTTTCCATTGGGAGCCGCAGTGGTGACCGGCACCGGAATCAACTCATCTTTGAAGCGTCCTGCGGCCTGCGCGGCCAGCGCCTTGCGGTGGCTGGAGAGAGCGAAAGCGTCCTGGTCCTCGCGGCTTACCTTGTAATGGCGGGCCACGCGCTCGGCTGTCAGCCCCATGGTGAGCAGCGCCGCGGGGTAGTTTTCGGCTATCCATGGATTGGGCGACGCCTTGAGTCCGCCCATGGGGATCAGGCTCATGGATTCCGCGCCGCCGGCGATGACCACCCTGCAGCCGCCGGCGCGGATGCGCTGGTCGGCCTGGGCGATGGCCTCGAGACCCGACGAGCAGAGGCGATTGACGGTGACGCCGGGAATTTCGACCGGCAGACCGGCGCGCAGAATGGCCCAGCGGGCGACATCCCAGCCCTGCTCGCCTTCAGGCTGCGCGCAGCCGAGAATAACGTCGTCGATTTCGCGTTCATCGAGCCCTGGAACTCTGTCCAGAGCCCCGCGCAAGGCAGTTGCGGCGAGGTCGTCGGGACGGGTCGTAGAGAGCGCGCCTTTGGGAGCGCGGCCGACGGGCGTGCGAACGGCGCTGACGATGACGGGATCGGACATGGAAAAACTCCTGAAGCAGCGACCAGGGGGCTAAAGAACCAGGTAGCGGGTCCGTTTGCAATCGCACTCCCTCCGGGGCCGAAGCCCGGAAGCATTTTGCCGGATTTATGTACGGGCTCGGGCCCGTACCCTTCAAACAGACCCGCTGCCAGGGACGAAGGGGAATGAACAAACCAGCCCGCTAATCTTGCGTCTGGCTCAGTGCTCCGTCTGTTAGACGCGGCGGCGTGTGACGCCGATTCCGCGCAGGAAATCATTGTTCGGGCATATCGAGCAGCGTCCAGGCGTCCCTGGCGTAGAAATGGTAGACCGTGCGATTGTCGATGGTCGAGTCGGCGAGGGCATCGTGATCGATCGCCGGCGGGCGCGGTTCAAGCCCGGCCTGGGCATCGTGGACCTGCTGGGGCGAAGCTGAGTCGATCGCCCAGTTGAATCCGAGAGCGCTCGCGGGCGGATGAGGCTGAAGGCGCTCGGTTTCCGGGGCGGATGCCAGAACGAACGGCTCCTGATCCGTGTTGCGCCCGGAATGCCGGTCGAGGCGAGAGCCGAAGAAGACCAGCAGCGAGACGGTTCCGCCGGCCGAGCACAGAACGGCCCAGTCGCTGGAGCCGGGCCGCTCGAAGCTGCCGTGGACGACGTTTTCCGGCTCATGGGCCTCATAGGTCTGCGGGATCAGGCAGCCGCGGCGGCTGAGCTCGGCCTGGTCGGCAGGGGGCAGATCCGGGAACGAGCTGACGGGCAGGCGGC
>DATGLJ010000292.1:0-3186 GCA_035294185.1 Occallatibacter sp.
CGGGCCGGCCATTTTTCTCTCCGCAACACCGGTCATGGCGGCGTAATTTCCCCGTTTACGTCCCACAAATCCTCCCAGCTCTGGTTCTCTTTCCACAGAAATACCTGCCCCTTGATCAGCCGGCAGTTGCGGTCGATTGCGGCAATCGCCTCCATCTCCGCTTCGCTCAGCGGCTCGCTCACCGCCGCCTGCAGATTGGCCAGCATGTGATGCGGATTTGTAGAGAAGGGAATCGGCGTTTGCCCGCGCTGAACCGCCCACAGGATGCACACCGCGGCGGGATGTACGCCGCGCCGCGCCGCCAGCTCCCGGATCAGCGGATCCTCGGTCGGCGCCAGGTCTTCCGGAGTGCGGTCCCGCTCCGGCCGCGCCGGCGAGCCCAGCGGCGAGTAGCCCACCGGCTCGATCCCGCGCTCTTTCAAAAAGCGAAAGAACTGCGGCTGCTGGAAGTAGGGATGCAGCTCCATCTGGTTTACCGCCGGCAGAATGCGCGCATCGCGCAGCAGCAGCTGCATCTTCGGAATCGTCATGTTCGAGGTGCCGATGTGCCGCACCAGTCCGCGATCGACAAGCTCTTCCATCTTCCGCCAGGTGCGCATGTAGTTCTCATGGATATACGGCACCGCGTTCGGGTTCCGCGCGTTCACATCGCAGTGCGGCGGATGATGATTCGGAAACGGCCAGTGGATCAGGTAGAGATCCAGATAATCCAGCCGGAGGTCCTGCAGCGACTTTTCGCAGGAAGCAATCACGTCATCTTCGCCGTGCTTATCGTTCCAGAGCTTCGAGGTGATCCACAGTTCCTCGCGCCGTATGCCGCTGCCGATGATCTCTTCGAGCGAGCGCCCGATGTGCGATTCGTTTCCGTACACCGAGGCGCAGTCGAAGTGCCGGTATCCCAGGGCCGCCGCAGCTTTGACCGCCTCGGCTACCTGTTCGTGGGGCACATGGTCAGAGCCGAAGGTGCCCAGCCCAATGGCCGGCATCATCGCGCCGGAAGCAAGCCGCCGCTGCGGAACCGAAGCCGGGTCGATCCACGGCTCAATCCGTGAATCGGCCTTGGGCGCGCAGGAACGCGCCGCCTCGGCAGTGTCCGAGTCTGGATGCATGAGGGAGCCTCTTAAATCGTTAACTGTACCGAATCAAAGTTAGGGCCGATCCCGCCCTGCTGTCAAGCAGGCTTTTTCCGCGCTCCCGCGGTCTGTTCTTCCTGCGTGCAGGCCGGTCCACGAGCCGGCAGGCAGGGAAAACAATCGTCCTTAAGTGTAGACTGAAAGCTACCGGTTCCCTTGCAATTTGCGGCGCTTGCGCTTCAGGTGCGGGGCAGGAGGCAAGGTAGTATGGCTGTTCGGCTAAAAGACATCGCGCACGATCTGGGCCTCTCGGTGGTCACTGTCTCCAAGGTGCTGCGCGACCATCCCGACATCGGCGAAGAGACGCGAAAACGAGTCCTTAAACGGATGAAGGAACTCAATTATCAGCCGAACCTCGCCGCCCGCGCCCTCATCACTGGTCAGACCTGGACAATCGGTCTCGTTGTCCCCGATCTTCTCCACCCGTTCTTTGCGCAAATTGCCAAGGAAATCTCGGCCGAGGTGCGCAAAAAAGGCTATAGCCTGTTCATCTCCTCTTCCGACGAGGACCCCGCGCTCGAACAGCAGGAGATTGTCAATCTGCTCGCCCGCCGCGTGGATGTGCTGCTGGTCGCCTCCTCGCAGCGGACCGTCGAGAGCTTTCGGCACATTGAAGAACAGAAGGTTCCCTACGTGCTGCTGGACCGCCAGTTTCCGGGCCTGGAGTCGAACTTTATCGGCGTCGATGACCGCGCAGTGGGCGTGCTCGCTACCACGCACCTCATCGAGCAGGGCTGCCGCCGCATCGCCCACATCCGCGGCCCGGAGGTTACGACCGCTATAGGACGCCTTGAGGGATACCAGGCGGCGCTTGCCGCGGCGCAAACAGCACCGCTGCCCGGCCACATTGTCTCGCTGGGATCCTCCGGCGATCACCGCGGCGAGCTCAGCGGATATGAGGCGGCCCAGAAACTGCTTGCCCATCCGCAGCGCCCTGACGGCATTTTCTGCTTTAACGATCCGGCTGCCCTGGGAGCCATGCGCGCAATTGTAGAGGCCGGCCTTCGTATTCCCGAGGATATCGCCGTCGTCGGCTGCGGCAATCTCTCCTACTCGGATTTCCTGCGCGTTCCGCTTTCGTCGGTCGACCAGGGAAGCAAAGCCATCGGCAAAGCTGCGGCCAGTATGGCGCTGCGGCTGACCAACGCCAAAGTACAAAGACGGCCAAAGTCGGAGCTGATTACTCCTCATCTGGTCGTGCGCGCATCCAGCCTTCGCAGTGCTGCTCCCGCCGTGCGTTGAGCAGCGCCGCGGGCGCGGCGCATGGGTGGCGGCTCCGGCTGTTCGCAACTCTTCAAAGCCGGCGGGAGGCGAGAAGAAATTCGCCTTCAATTCCTGCAAAAATGGGCCCGGATCATCGATGCCGTGCAGCGATGACCCGGGCCGCTCGCAACAGCCAGCAACTGGCCTTACTTCACATTTCCATTCAATCCGGCCGGGAAAAAGCCTCCCTTGCCCGATCCGCCGGCGTAGACGATGGCCAGGACCTCGGTGGCCGACCGCGCAAAGACCATTGAGCCAGCCGTTCCCGAAGAGCCGGCTGCATTGATCGAGCCGGTCGTGGTGGCGTTTACCAGTGTCGATGCTGTAACGCCTGACGTACCGTTCAGCATGACGGTCTGCGTGCCGAGCCCGATATCGTCTCCGTCTTCTCTGGTTGCGGAAACCGAGTTCGACCCGTCGACATTGGCCCGGAGTTTTGAGATGGCTGTGGCCACGGCCCTTGCCGTTCCGGCAGGACCGAGCGAAGTGGCCGATTGATCCAATCCGTAGATCACGGTGCGGATCAGCCCGGCGTGGTAAGCCTCTACGGCCTGAATGCCCGCGGCTGCGTCCAGGTTGCTGCCTGAGGTAAGAAGAGGAGCGGCGCCGGTATAGGCGGTCACGCCGACATCTTCGAAGATGTAAGAGCCCAGCAGGAAATTGATATCGCTTGCGAACGGGTCAAACGAGTTGAGGCCCAGCCCGAGAAGCGTAGCCAGGCTGTTGAAGCTGTTGACCAGATCGATTGCAGGCTGCGCAACGGCCGATGACGACAAGGCGCTTCGCAGGA
>DATGLJ010000293.1:0-5517 GCA_035294185.1 Occallatibacter sp.
GTGTTCTCGTCGTCGTAGATCGTCAGGTGCGCGCCATCGAAGCGCAGCAGGCCGCCCGTGGTTCCGATCCACAGGTAATGATCGGGGGTCTGCGCAAAGGCCTGCACCGTCTGCTCGGGCAGCCCATCCTGCGTCTGCCACACTTTGCGCGTAAAGCCGGCAGGCGCGGCAGCGAAGGCGGCCGCGCAGGCAAGCGCCACGCAGGCGGCGGCCATCGATCTTCCCGCCCGCACAACAGGCCGGCGGCGGCGCGGCGCGCCCGCTCGATCCGGGCTGGGAATCGCGCTCAAGGCTGCTCCTCCGCAGGCGCATCTTCCTGCGGCTCCGGCCTGCGATTCATCTCCCGGTACAACTTCGCCACGCGGTCCTTGGCGGCTCGCACCTCCTCGAAGAGCTTCATCTGTTTGCGCTCCTCGTCTTCCAGGTGGAGCTGGCCGCAAACCCTGGCCAGCCGGTAATGGGCCGCGGCATTCATCGGATCGGTCTCGACCGCCATGCGCAGGTATTTCAGCGCCTCGCCGGGCTGGTTCTGGTCGGCCAGCGTCTTTCCCAGTCCAAACTGCGCCTCGCCATTGCCCGGATCCATCCGGTAGGCGCGCCGGTAGTGCGCCAGCGCGTCGTCGAATTTTCCCTGGAGGGCTGCGATGCGGCCATAGGCGCACTCGATCTGCGGGTTGTCGCCCTCGCTTTTCACCGCGGCATCCAGCTCGGCAAGGGCCTGAGTCTGCGCCGCAGGCCCGTTCGATCCCTCCAGAATCGCCTCCGCCAGTTCGAAATGCATTCCCGGCAGGCGGGGATCTTCAGCCAGCGCCTTGCGATAGTGCTCGATGGCGCCATTCAGATCGCCGCCGTTGACCAGCCGCTCGGCAATCAGCTGCTGCATCCGCGCCGAATCCGGGGCCAGCAGCGCCAGCTTGTTCATCGTTTCGTCGGCCATTTCGGAGTAAATGCGCTGGGCGAAAAACAGCAGGTCGGCATTGTCCGGCTCCAGCGTCACCAGCTGCTGCACCACCGGCAGGGTGCGGTCCAGGTCTCCGCTGCGGTAATAGAGGTCGGCTAACTGCACCCCGACCTGCACGCGCATCTTCGGATCCTTGAGTTTTTCGAATGCGCTCTCCAGGTCGGCGCGCGCCTGCGGCCGGCCCATATTTTTCTCGCAGATGGCAATGAGCCCGCGCGCATTTTCGAGCGCCGGCGCCGAGGCCAGCGCGGCGCGCAAATCCTGCATAGCGGCTGCGCAGTCGCCATGAAAAAACGCAATCGCGCCCAGGTTGGCATGTGCCTCGGCGTTGTCGGGATCGATTTTGAGCGCGGCGCGAAACTGCTCGGCCGCGGCGGCCTGGTCGTTGGCTTTCAACGCCGCCTGACCGCGTTCGAGGTCCGCCGTCAGCTCGCTGCGGGCCGAGCGCGCCTGCGCAAAGCAGGGAATCCGCGCGGCAAACGCGACCAGGAGCGAAACAGACGCAAGCATCCCGCATGCGGCGCTTGATTGACGGCGGTTGAGCATAAAGAAGGGCCTGCTCGACAGATTGTAAATGCGTTTCAGCTTCCGCACGGCGCAAAACGAACCGGGATTCTGGACTGCCAGAACCCCGGTCCGCGATATCGAGCGGTTTCCGAAGGCTAGAACGTCAGCCGTCCTCCCAGCTGGATGTTGCGCTCGCCGTTATCGCTGGTAATCTGCGCCTCGCCCGCGCCCTGCCCGGCGCTCGGCTGTGAGAAGTTGGGGTGATTGAAGGCATCGTACATATCGGCCCGGATCTCGAACCGGATGCCTTCCCGGAAGAGAAACGCCTTGCCCAGACTCAGATCCAGGTCGCGCCAGTTGGGCCCGATCAGCGTGTTCCTTCGCTCGTTGCCAAATGTGCCCGGAGAGGGCGTGGCAAAGGCCGCGGGATTGAACCACTGGTTCGGCCCGGGGTTTGCCACTTTTGCGCTGCCCACGACGTTCGGCAGCCAGGAATAGCCGCAACCGCACTGGTTGGCGCCCGATCCGCTCAGGTCCTGGCCATTGGCGGAGGCCGTGACGGTAAAGGGAATTCCGCTGTGAACCTGGAAGATGCCGCTGGCTCGCCAGCCTCCCAGGGCCTCATCCATCGCTCCATGCATCGCAAAGCGCCGGCCTGCGCCAAACGGCAGCTCGTAGGAGATGTTGCCGGTGAGAGAGTTTGGCATGTCGAGCTTGGAAAGGCCGTAGTTCGAGCGGATGTCGAACGCATTCTGCCACACGTCGGCGGTTGCGTTGTTTCCCGATCCGGTGCCCGTATCCAGCTCCTTCGACCAGGAATAATTCAGCAGGCCGTACAGGCCGAAGGAACTCCGCTTCTCCGCCCTGAGCTGCAGGGCGTTGTAGTTGGAATAACCGTCGAAGTAGGCCGCCGCGATCGAGCAGAAGACCGGATACTGGCTGATGCCGGAGTAGCAGTTGGTGCTGCCCGTCATCTTGCTTGCCGGGTTCTGATCGATATCGCGCGTAAATCCGAGGTGCGTGCCTTTGGTGTAGACGTAGCTTACATCCACCAGCGTCTGGAAGGGCAACTCATGCTGTATGGAGAGCAGGCCCTCCTGGTAATAGGTGATGGGGCGGTTGACCGGGTAATAGGGCACATCGTCGTAGTTGTACTGATAGTTGGTCAGGCTCGACAGCGTGGGGTAAGCAACCGCGCCCGGCCCGGGGCCGTTCTTGAGCAGGAAGGCCGGCGAGGAGCCGTATCCCTCGCTGCCATGCGGATTCAGGCCGATGCCCAGCGCCGCCGTATAGGGATCGACAGACCATGGCTGGTCGGAGATTCCATAGCTGGCGCGGAAGGCCCACTTCGGCAAGGGCGACCAGGAGAATCCTACCCGGGGAACCCACTCGTTGCCGCCATTCTGGATCTTGGTGCGGCCGCCCTGTCCTCCATACGTCATCGCTCCCAGCGTTCCCGGCGTGACATACGGGCCGGTGTTGACCACCGTCGGGCTGAAGGTCCCCCACAGATTGTTCACCACGCCCCAGCCGCCCTGGTACTGGTAGCGAAAGCCCAGGTTCAGCGTAAGAGCCGGCGTAACCTTGTAATCGTCCTGCACAAACGCGCCCATATTCCACATCCGCGCGCCGGTCTCCGTGTAATCGTACACGTACCATCCGTATACTTCGCCGAGCAGGAAGTCCGCATACGGTTGCCCGCTGGCCACGCCATCGAAGACAAAGTTGCCCGAGCTTACGTCGCCCCAGTTCGTGTAGTTCTGGTAGCTTTTGTCGAACTCGCCTCCCATCTTGATGGTGTGCCGGCCTTTGACCAGCGTAAACACATCCGATTCCACCATCGCGCCGTCGGCCAGCAGCGCGTGCACGCCGCCGTTAATGCCCATTCCGCCAATGGCCGAGCTGCTGTTGACCGTGACGCTCGGGAAAATATCGGCGGGCGCATCGCTGCCGTACGTGGGCTCGAGACCGATCGTGGCCGGATAGCCCTTTCCATAGGTGGGTGGAATGTACTTGTCGAATTCGCGCACTCCGCCGATGCGCGCCTCGTTGATCATGTGGTCGTTGATCGTCCAGGTATCGGTGATCTGCGCGTCCATGTTGTAGTTATTGCCATAAGTGCAATCGAAGCCCAGCGAGCAGAAGGCATCGGTGTCATACGTCAGAGGGCCGATCGGATAGTCGAGATAGGACCCCGAAATCCGGTTGTTCCTGCTGATGTCGTAATCCACCTTGCCCACATACCAGGTTGAGACCGTCAGCTCGGTCTGAATCGTCTTGTAGTTGTTCACATAGGGGTTGGCTCCTACCGTATTGGGCGCAGGAAAGTACTTCTGGATTGCGAGCGCGACCGGATCCATTGCGCCGGTAATGCAGTTGTTGGGGTAGGGATTCCCTGTATTCGGGTTCTTAACGGTTACCGGGAAGCAGCCCGCCGTCATGTTGGTGGTGCCGTTCTGCCCGGTCGTCGGCACCGTGGTGGTGTAGACGCCCGAGGACGTGTTGGGATTTCTCTGATAGGTAAAGAAGAAAAACAGCTTGTTGCGCACGATCGGGCCGCCCAGGCTGCCTCCGAATTCATTCCAGTGCAGCGGCGCTACCGGCTCCGGCGCCGGATTGAAGTAGTTGCGCGCGTTGTAATCGTTGTTCTGGTTGAATTCAAACAGCGATCCGTGGAAGCGGTTGGTGCCGCTCTTCAGCAGCACATTGAACTCCGCGACGCCGTTGCCATATTGCGCGCCGAAGTTGCTGGTCTGCACGTTCACTTCGCCGATCGCATCGATCGGAGGATAGTTATCGCTGGCGTTGGCGTCGCGCGGCTCCTGGGCAAGCGCTCCCTGGATCAGGAAAGTGCCCGAGTAGCCTTCGGTCCCATTCACGCCGATGCCCTGTCCCGATGCATCCTGCCCACCGCCGCCGTTCACGCCCGGCAGCTCGTTGGTCAGTTCGTTGTACCAGACCCCGCCCACAATGGGTGCATCCTGCACCGCCTTGGCGTCAAGATCGAGCTGCTGCGAAGAATCTTCGGTCTGCAGCAGCGGAGCTTCAGCGGTGACCACCACCTGCTGCGAGGCCTGCCCCACCTGCAGCGTCGCATTGATCGCGATGGTGCCAATCTGCAGGACGATTCCCTTGCGCACTTCGTCCTTAAACCCGGCTCTGCTGAAAGTGATCGAATAAGGCCCGGTGGGCAGCGAGGGCGCGTCATAAATGCCCACGCTGTTGGTCTGGGTTCTGGTGACGACCCCGGTCGCGTTGTTCAACAGGGTCACGGCGACCCCGGAGATCACCGCTCCCGAAACGTCCGTGACCTCGCCTTTGATCTCTCCGGAGTTGGCGTTCTGACTCCATGCGCCCAGGGCGCCGGAGATAGCCGTGGCCAGCACCAATGCGGCGAACCGTCTGATTGTATGCGTCTTCACTTTCAAGGCTCCTCCCCCAAGGAAATTTAGCTCGCCGAAGAGGGTATGCCTTCGCGCAAAGCACATGCATCCGACCAAAGTCGGATTGATCTTCAGTTTCGGGAACCTGCCGCCAAGTAATTCTATTTGAATCTCTTAGATGTATATTGATCGGAATCCGGCCGCCCTTTCCCCTTGCGCCGCGCGCTGTCTCATCTCTTTGGCCTGCCGCGCATGCGCCGCAATTTGTCCATTCGGCGGCCCATCCAATCCGCCTTTGGTCGGATGCGGCCGCCGCCCCTTCTCCGTCATGCTCTGATTCGAGAGAAAGCGCCCGGCTTCGATCCCGGCCCGGACTCAATCAGCATCGCGCCTGACTGCCGCAATGTGAGCGATTCATGACCTTTTCGACCACGAAGAACAAACGCACAGAGCGGACGGCATTCCTTCTGAAACGTATCCTGCTTTTGCTCGCATCCACAGCGTTGCTTGCCGCCGCCGGCGGCGCGCAACAGCCCGCAGAGCCGGTCGACCCGAACCCCATCAACGGCGAGACCTACTACCTCATCAACCAGCTCTCGGGCCTGCAGGCCGATCTCGATGGCGGTTCCACGACGCCCGGCCAACCGGCCGTCATCGAAGGCCGCA
>DATGLJ010000294.1:0-23994 GCA_035294185.1 Occallatibacter sp.
CGGGAGGATTTTTGCCGCCAGCGCATCATGCGCCAAAAAAGAAACAGCGCGCAGAGAGAGAACCCGGCCAGGGCGTCGGGCATGAGCTCTGCTGCCGGAGTTTGATCGTACGAATCTGCGTGGGACTCTTGCCGCAGGACACGACATATTCCTCCATCTTGAATGCGCTCGCCCCGATGTTGTAACAATGTTGTCGTTGTAATGCTGTTGACCTCCGGTCGCTTACGCAGTCCAAGCAGCAGAGAGCAATGATTACTGTCAAAGAGCTAACGCGCCGATACGCGCGCACAGTTGCTGTCAATCACATCTCATTTTCCGTCGATAAAGGCCAGATCGTTGGATTTCTCGGCCCCAACGGCGCCGGCAAAACCACCACCATGCGCATGCTGACCTGCTTCCTGCCGCCTACTTCCGGCTCGGCTACGGTGGCGGGTTACGACGTGCTCGAACAGTCTCTGGAAGTCCGCCGCCGCATCGGTTACCTGCCCGAGACTCCGCCCGTATATCCCGACATGGAGACCGGCGAGTATCTGCGCTTCGTCGGCCGGCTCAAGGGACTTTCCGGCGAGGAGCTGGACCGGCGCGTCGAATACGTTCTCGGCCGCTGCAACGTGGCCGATGTGAGAAAAAAACTCATCGGCAAGCTGTCGAAAGGCTACCGGCAGCGTGTTGGACTGGCGCAGGCCATCGTCCACAATCCCGACGTGCTGATTCTCGATGAGCCGACCGCGGGCCTGGATCCGAAGCAGATTAACGAGACCCGCGACCTCATCAGGGACCTGGCCGGCGAACACACCATCATTCTGAGCACGCACATCCTGCCCGAGGTCGAACAGACCTGCCAGCAGGTCATCATCATCAACAAGGGCCGGCTGGTGGCGACCGATTCCGTCGCCAATCTGCAGGGCCGCGCCCGCGGCGCCGAGACGATGGTGGTGGAGGTTGCCACTTCGCGCGGCGACGCGCTCGATGTTCCGCGCGTCGAGCAGGTGCTCGCGCGCGTTGCCGGCGTGGGGCGTGTGACGGTCAAGCAGCAGCGCGGCCCTGCCGCCGTGTTTGAAACCGAGAGCCGCAAAGGCGAGCTGCGCCGCGGCGACCTGGCCCGCGCAGTGATCGAAGGCGGATGGGAGCTGAACGAGCTGCGGCCCGCGGCGATGAGTCTTGAAGAGATCTTCCTGCGGCTGACCGGGAGCGAGGCCGCCGCCGAAGCACAGCCCGACGGCGCAGTCGCCGCAGGAGCTGCGAAAACCGCTCCTGCATCCACCCGGGAGCCACACGCATGAGAAATATCTGGATCGTTTGCCAAAAGGAACTGAAGAGTTACTTTGCTTCGCCTATCGCATGGCTGCTGCTGACCATGTTTGCGCTGGTCTTCGGCTTCATGTTCTGGACGGCGGTTGAGTATTTCGTCACCGCCGGCATGGAAATGCAGATGAGCGGCCAGTCGTATCCCATGGATATCAACGAGCAGATCATCCGGCCGCTGCTGGGCAACGTCAGCGTGCTCGGGCTGTTCTTTATTCCCATGATCACCATGCGCCTGTTCGCCGAGGAGAAGCGTACCGGCACCATCGAGCTGCTGGCCACTTCGCCGGTGCGCGATATCGAGATCATCCTCGGCAAGTGGCTCGCGGCGCTGGGGCTTTACGCCTGCCTGCTGCTGTTTACCGCCGTGAACTTCGCCTACCTGTTCCACTACGGGCATCCGGCGTTCAAACCTCTGGCCGTCGGCTATCTCGGATTGCTGCTGCAGGCCGGCGGCCTGCTGGCGCTGGGCACGTTCATCTCCACGCTTACGCGCAACCAGATTATTGCCGGCGCCACGACCTTCGCGGTGTGCCTGCTTTTGTGGGTCTTCGCCTGGGTCAGCGGATACAACACGGCCACATGGGCCACGGTGCTTTCGTATCTGTCGGTGGTCACGCATGACGGCTCCTTCGCCAAGGGCGTCATCGACTCGAAGGACGCCGTCTACTATCTGACGGTCATTTTCCTGGGTTTATTTTTTACCGCGCGTTCCATGGAAGCGCTGCGCTGGAGGTCTTAAGGAACGGGAATGGCAAGCGACTCTGGCAATCATCGCAATCGGGCACGACAGACCCGTTATGCCGCCTACGCGGCGCTCTACACGCTGGTGGTCATCGCCGCCGCGGTGGTGGTGAACGTACTCGCCAACCGCTACAACAAAAGCTGGGACGCGACGCCGAACAAGCGCTACACGCTTTCCGAGGAGTCGGCAAAGATCATCAAGGGCCTCAGGCAGGACGCGACAATTTTCTACTTCGACCAGAGCACGCGCTTTGGCGAAGCGCGCGACCTGCTTACCGAGTACAAGAACCTCTCGCCGAAGGTCCACATCCAGTACGTCGATCCCGACAAGGACCCGCAGCTTGCCCGCGCCGACGGCGTGCAGAATATGGGCACTGCCGTAGTGCAGATCGGCGATAAGAAAGAGGCAGCGGCGGCCTTCACCGAGGAAGGCATCACCGGCGCATTCATCCGCGATCTGAAGTCCAGCACCCGCACCGTCTGCTTTGCCGCCGGCAGCGGCGAGCACCAGATAGACGATACCGGCCGCTACGGTCTGTCGAGCTTCAAAGACCGGCTCTCGAAAGAAAGCTACGAAACCGAGACCGTCGATCTGATTACCAGGCCGCAGGTCCCGGCCGAGTGTACGGTGCTGGTCATCGCCGGACCCTCTCACGATTACCAGCAGCCGGAGGTGAGCGCGATCCAGGACTACGTGCAGAAGGGCGGCCGCGCCATGTTCCTGCTCGATCCGCCGCTGCAGGGCCGCACGCAATCGATCGGCGCAAATGACGCGCTCGCCGCCGTGCTCGCCGGCTGGGGCGTTACGCTCGGCAAGGATCTGATCCTCGACCGCAGCCCCATCGGCCAGCTCATCGGCGTCGGCCCGGAGGTTGCGCTGGTCACGCATTATGAGCAGCAGCCCATTGTCAGCGATTTAAAAGGCACTGCGACCGGCTTTCCCATCGCGCAGTCGATCTCCGTCAGCAACACCGGCAAGACCAGCGTCGACAAGCTTTTCAGCTCCTCGGAGGCGAGCGAAGCCGCGACCAACCTGAGCGGAGGCGAGCTGCGCGTAGATGATCCGAAGAACAAGCGCGGCCCGCTGGCAATGGCCGCTGCCGGCACTTACACCACCGGCAGCTCGGGAACGCAGGGCCGCTTCGTGGTGCTGGGCAGCTCCACGTGGCTGACCAACGGCTTCCTCGACTTTAACGGCAACAGCGATCTGGCGCTGAACTCGATCAACTGGCTGGCCTCCGACGAGGACCTGATCTCGATCCGTCCCAAGGCACCGGAGGACGAGCACCTGTCGCTCACCCGCGCGCAGATGAATCTGGTGCGCGTTACCAGCCAGTTCATTCTGCCTTTGCTGATGATCGTGCTGGGCACGGTGATCTGGTGGCGGAGGCGCTAAAGCGCGCGGCAAACAAGTTTCCGTGGCCCATTCTTTGCGCAGCCTTATCGCGCGAAGAGTGGGAGGCCACGAAGGTTGGAACGGCGGACGAGGGCGACGGTCTTCGGACCTTATCACCTCTCATCTGCCATGAAGCATGCGGGCTTTAGCCCGTACATAAAACAAAGAATCAAACGGGGCTTCAGCCCCGAGGGAATGGGAAACTTCTTCACAGTCTCCCAACGCGACGGAGAAAAATGAAACTCGGAGGACGATTCCCGGGCCTTGCCATCGCCTGTCTGATTCTTGCCGCGCTCTCTGGCTTCCTTTATTGGTCAAATCGCCACCCGAAGAGTGACGAGGCTGTCACGCCGGCAACTCCGGCCGCGCCGACAATCCTCAACGTCGATTCCGGCAAGGTCACCGGCGTCACCCTGAAGGTCAAGGGCCAGCCCGGCGTAACTCTCGCAAAGCAGTCCGGCGCCTGGCAGATCACCGCGCCGCAATCGGTCGCCGCCGATCAGGAGCAGGTGTCGATGCTGCTCTCTGCGCTTGCACCGCTCACCGCGCAGGAGGTGGTCGCGACCAGCGGGCAGCCGGGCGGCGGTCAGTCTTCGGAGCTGAGCCGGTTCGGCCTCGACTCGCCGTCAATGGAAGTGGACATTGAGCAGAAGGGCAAGCCGGCCCAGCGGCTGCTCTTTGGCGATGACACGCCTGTGGGCGGAAATGCCTATGCGATGCTGGCCGGCGATCCGCGCATCTTCACCGTCTCCGGCGATTCCAAGCGCCAGCTCGATAAAACGGAGATGGACCTGCGCGACAAGCGGCTCATTACTATCTCGTCCGACAAGATGACGAGCATCGAGCTGAACCATGGCGGCCAGACCATCGTGCTTGCGCGAACCGGCTCCGGATGGGCGCTCGAGAAGCCGGAAGCGTACCGCACCGACTCGATCGCCGCAGACACGCTTGCCGATACACTGGCCGGTGCGCAGATGCAGACAACGCAGCCCGACGCCAAAGATGCCGAAGCGGGCTTCGCCCGCGGAACTCCGGTTGCAACGGTGAAGGTCACCGGCCCCGCCGGCACGCAGACGCTCGAAGTGCGCAAAGATAAGAACGGGAAAAACGGCGCAGCCGAGTACGCAAAGTCCAGCGTCGTCGCGGGCATCTACCAGGTTGACAGCTCACTGGGCGACGGCCTCGACAAGACCGTCGATGACTTCCGCAACAAGCAGCTCTTCGACTTCGGCGACAACGATCCCGACAGCATCGATCTCGAGGGAACCGATCCGAAGATTTCCCTCGCAGCCGTGCATAACGCGCAGGGCTGGTGGCAGAACGGCAAAAAGGCGGATTCGGACAGCATTGAGGCGGTCGTCTCCGGCCTGCGCAGCCTCACGGCGACGAAGTTCGCAACCGCTGGTTTCGCTGCGCCTGTGCTGGCCATCACCGTCACATCGAAAGACGGCAAGCTTGTCGAAAAAGCGGAAATCGCCCGAAGCGGCGACAATTATCTGGCCCGCCGCGCCGGCGATCCCTCGCTCTATGTGCTCGACGCGGGCTCGATCGAGGGCATCCTGACTTCGGCGAAAGCAGTGAAGCCGGCCAGGTAGGGCGAGTGGCGCGCTTGCGAATAAATCCCTGTCACGTCTGGCGGAAACGAAGGGTCATTTTCCTTTTGAGCTGCATCCTTCCATTTAGTCCATCGGCAGCGGGAGTTCTCGGATAGATTGGGTCCGGAGGAGCCGCAGTGGAGATGAGATGGGCCCGCTGAAGCGACCGCCGATGAGTCCACAGAGGCGTTTGCGCAGTGACGCCGCCTCCACCTTCTCACTTCAGGTTCAGATATTTGCCCCTCCAGGATCGGGGTTTACTGCAGCGTTGAATCGCCCTTACTCTTCACGGCTATACACCGTTCGCGTCTTCTCCGCATGCCGCTCGAGCGCCAGCTCAATCAGCCGCGTGATCAGCTCGCGATAGCCGATGCCCGTCGCCTCCCACAGCTTGGGGTACATGCTGATCTGCGTAAATCCGGGCAGGGTGTTCACCTCGTTCAGATAAATGCGCCGCCTGCCGCCCGGCTCCATCAGGAAGTCCACGCGCGCCAGTCCCGCAAGGTCGCAGGCCTTAAACGCCGCCACAGCCATGTCGCGAATCGTCTTCGTCTCCGCCTTCGTCAGCCTGGCCGGGATGATGGGTACAGAGCCCTCCGACAGATACTTCGCCTCGTAGTCGTAGAACTCCTTACCGGGAACGATCTCGCCCACCACGCTGGCCCTGGGGTCGTCGTTGCCCAGCACGGCGACTTCCAGCTCGCGCGCGCGTCCTGTCTTTCCGCCCACGCCTTCCTCGACGATCAGCTTGCGGTCGTACCTGGCCGCCAGCTCCAGCGCCGGCCCCAGTTCCCTGCGGTCATGGGCCTTGCTGATGCCCACCGACGAGCCCAGATTCGCCGGCTTCACAAACAGCGGATACCTGAGCGCCGCTTCGATGCGAGCAATCGCCCTGCGCGGCGACTTTTCCCACTCCGGGCGCAGCAGCGTAACGTGCTTGACGATGGGAAGTTTGGCCTGCGCGAACAGCCGCTTCATCGCGTCCTTGTCCATGCCGGCCGCCGAACCCAGCACGCCCGAGCCCACGTAAGCGATGCCGGCCAGCTCGAACAACCCCTGAATCGTCCCGTCCTCGCCAAATGTCCCGTGCAGAACCGGAAAGACGACGTCCAGGGACTCGCCGTCGGTGCGGCTTCTTTTCACAAGCTCCTTGCCGGCGCCCGGCTCCGGCGCCAGCAGTGCGGGAATCCCCTCATGGAGCAGGCGCGCTCCCGGCGTGGCCTCCGGATCGCCGGCGCGCAACTGCCGGGCGGCGGCGCCGCTCTTGCCCTCGAGCAGCCCGTGCGCATCGGCCGCAGCCAGCCAGCGGCCCTCCTTGGTAATGCCAATCGGGGTCACATCGAATTTGTCCCGATCGATCGCCTTCAAAATCGAAGCGGCAGAGAGCAGCGAAACCTCGTGTTCGCCGCTGCGCCCGCCAAACAGGATTCCCACCCGCAGTTTTCGTTTCATGAGCCGCTCGCAGTCTGCGATTTATTCATTGATTGTAGGCGGCGCCACGGTAAAGCCGCTCTATGCGGCCGAGTATCTGTCTACCTCTCGCTCGATCGTCTCGCTCAGCTCAAGCCTTGCCTTCGATAGATCATGCATTTGCTGCAGATTCAGCCAAAACTCCGGGCTGTTGCCGAAAAAACGCGCCAGACGCAAGGCCGTATCGGGCGTGATTCCGCGCCGCCCGTGGAGAATGTCGCCGATCCGCGTCGCCGGTACGCGAATCTTCAATGCCAGCGCATTTGCCGTAATCCCCAGCGGCTTCAGAAATTCCTTTTGCAGCATCTCACCGGGATGCGTCGTCACCCTCTGCAGCTTCCAGCCGGCAGCCGGGCGTCTGATCGTTGTTTTGTCCGTCATTTTGCTGCTGCTCCATCGCCGCAATCAGTGGCAGTCGGTGATTTCGACATCGTGCGCTCCGTCCGCCTTCCAAACGAAGCAGATTCGATATTGATCATTCATTCGGATGCTGTGTTGTCCGGAGCGCTCGCCTTTCAGGGCCTCAAGCCGGTTTCCCGGCGGCACTCGGAGGTCGCTCAGATTTGCGCTCGCCTCGATCTGATCCAATTTCCTCCGAGCTACAGCCTCGATCGTCTTCCATCGGCGGCTCCGCCGCGCCTCAAAAAACTGCCGGGTTCCAGCATCCCTGAAGCTTTGGATCACACGAGGAGGGTATAACGATCTCCATTATATGTCAACCGGAATACCGCGCAAGCGCAAACCTCTCCCTATCCCCGCCGCCAGCGCCGTCCCTGCCAGCGCAAACAGCATCGGAAAGCACTCGAGCGTGTACCGCGCCTCGGGCGCATTCACCGTCAGCAGCAGCGCGCTGCGCAGCAGCATGTAGGCCAGCAGAGGCCTCCGGAATCGCGGCCGCAGCCACAGCCCCACCGCCGCCAGCAGCAGGTAAGCCGCATTCAGCGCCGCGTAAAACCAGCTCAAGCGCGTCTCCGCATGGTGATGGCTATACATCCACCAGTCGAGATCGATGGGCAGGTTCTCGACGCGCGGCCGCAGCCACATATCCGCAACGCGCCCCAGCGGCAGCCAGAGGTAATACCGCAGAGGCCGCGCCGCTATACGCTCCTGCGCCAGCCGCGCAAAGCCGGCATCGACGGCCGGCGTCAGGTTGTAGTCCGCAGCGTTGTATTGGCCAACCACGGCGGCCGTCTCCGCCCTCTGCGCCTCGGAGTCGAAGGCCCGCGCCGGCAGCCTGCTCATATCCAGGGGTCCATCCGGCACGTTCCAGTAGATGTCGTACGTCGAAGTGAAATCCAGGCACCAGGTGCGCACCCAGCGCTCGAAACCAGGCTGCGTATTCTCTCCCGGATCGGCGGCCGTCCGCGGCGCCAGCGGCTGAAACACATGAAACACGCGCCAGTTCCGCGCCGTCCAGGCGGCAAAGGGCGCAAGCGCCATGAGCGTGCAGACAGCCGCGATCCGCGCCGCGCTTTTCCGCCTTTCGCGCCACGCGCCGGCCGCCATTGCCGGCGCAAACGCCACCGCCGCCAGCGCGCCATCCGGCCGCAGCAGCGCAGCCCACGTCACGGCAAAGGTAAACGCGAGGGCGCTCGCCCACTGCCGTCGATCCGCACCTCGTCCATTCCGGTCTTGAGAATCCGGACTCGACTGCTCGCAAAACAGCGCCATCGCCCACATCGCCAGCGCCAGGGTAAACAGCGTAGGCGCCTCGGCCAGCGGAGCGGCGGCATAGGAGGCCGTAAACGGACAGAGCGCGGCGAGCCACAGCGTGGCCCAGCCGGCCCGCCGCGCAAATCTCTCATCGCCGGGTCGAACCCCCCGCGCCGCTCGCCGCGCAAAATCGGCCAGAAGCACGCAGCCGGCCAGATCCAGGGCAATCTGCACGCAGCAGGCGGCAAAATAATTCTCGATCCCAAAGATCCTGAAGCATGCGGCCAGAAAAAAGGGATATCCCGGCAGCCGCAGCAGCGTCGGATACACCTGGCCGTCTCCCGCGGTCAGCGCATACCGGCCGTGGAGCAGCAGGTTTTTCGCGATCCCGCCGTAAACCAGCGAATCGCCATTGACTTCGAAGAGCCAGTGCAGCATCCAGAGCCGCAGCGCCAGAGCCGCGCCCAGGGCCAGCGCGCCGGCGGCTACAACCCCGCCGGTCGGGGCCGGCCTGACAAATCCATCGTGTCCTGCCGCCCTCGCGCCCCGCGCGCTGCATTGACTGTCTTCCACGCCTTCCATACGATTTCCTTATAGCGTAGAACGTTTTTGCGGCCGAGGTGCATCGCGCTTATTCCTGTGTCGCTGTCCATTTCCGGCCGCCTCGCATATTGCCCAGGCACTGGCTTGAACTCTCGCGCGTCCAATCAGAAGCAGACGAGCGCAACCGCCATCCTGCACAATGCTATTGATTAGGTCCGCGGAGACTGTTCCCGTACATGCCCGATCGCCAGATTTTTTACGACCCCCAGCGCAAGCGCTGGAAACGGCTGCGCCGCATTCTCGACGCCGGCGCCATCGTGTCCACGCTGGTCGTCGTAGCCTTTGCGCTGAATGTTCTGCGCAGCAGCCCCTTGCCCGAACTGCTGCTGCCCATCCCTCGCCACAACTTCCGCGCCCTGCCCGACCGCGCCGATCTTTATCGCCAGTTCTACCGGTCCGCCCGTACGCAACAGCCCTCCCGCCGTAAAACCACCCGCCGTCCGTCGGATATTCCTCTCAACACCGGCGAAGGACTGCGCGCCGCCTACTATGTGCAGGACGATGCGGCCAGCTTCAGCTCCCTCAAAGAACATGTCCGCCAGATCGACATGCTCTTTCCGCAATGGCTTCATGTCGATTCGCCCGCCGGCACGCTGATGATGATGAGCGGCGACAACCTGCGCGAGTTTCCGGTCATCGAGGGCAACACGGTCCATGATCCCGACGACATGGATAAGGTCAAGCGCCTCATTCAACAGACGCGCGTCGATACGGAGATCTTTCCCCACCTCAACAACTACAACCCGCACACGCAGAGCTGGGACGAGGGCGTCGGCGCGGTGCTCGAGGACCCGGACAAAGCCGCCGCGCTGCGCGCGCAGATCCTGCGCTTCCTCGTCACCTATCCCGCCTATCGCGGACTGTCGCTCGATATCGAAAGTATTCCCGACGAGTCCAACCCGGCATACATCGCCTTTATTAAGGCGCTGTACGCCGGGATGCACCCGCGCAACCTGCGGCTCTACGTCAATGTCGCCGTATCCACAAGCGACGGCGACCTGCGGCAGATTGCGGCCAACTCCGACGGCATCGTGCTGATGAACTATGACCAGCACCAGACCACCAGCGACCCTGGCCCGATTGCCGCGCAGAGCTGGTTCGTCGGCAACCTCCAGCGTGTGCTCAGGGTAGTGCCCAAGCAAAAGCTCATCTGCGCCATCGGCAACTACGGTTACGACTGGACGCTTTCCATCCCCGGCCGCGGAAGCCGCCGCAAGCCGGAAGTGCTCAACACCGACGATCTCTCGGTCTCCGACGCATGGGAGCGGGCCTCCGATGCCGACGCCGACCTCGATCTGAACTACGACGCGCTCAATCCGCATTACGAGTACATCGACGAGGACAACAACCAGCGCCACGTCGTCTGGTTCCTCGATGCGGTCACGGTGTTAAATGAGATGCGCGCCGCGCGCCAGCTTGGCCTGCAGACATTTGCCCTCTGGCGCCTCGGCGAGGAAGACAGCTCGCTCTGGAACATCTGGGACCGGCCATCGAGTCCGGCCTCGCTCAATGCGCTCGGCGTCGTGCAGCCCGGCCATGATGTCGATACCGAAGGCGACGGCGACATTCTCCGCGTCACCGGCCTGCCGCAGCCCGGCAAGCGCACGATCGAAGTCGACACCGACGAGCCCGACCCGCGCAAAAAGCTCATCGTCGACGAGCACATGGATGTGTATCCGCGCACCTACACCATCGAGCAGTACGGCTACCACCCCGACGAAGTTGCGTTGTCGTTCGACGACAGCCCCGACCCGGAGTGGACGCCGAAGATTCTCGACATCCTGAAAGCCAAGCGCGTCAAGGGCGCCTTCATGGTGATCGGCGAAGAGGGCGCGCAGCATGTGGGCCTCATGCAGCGCATCGTGCGCGAAGGCAACGAGATTGGCAGCCACACCTGGACGCATCCCGACATCAGCGCAATCTCCCAGCGCCAGCTCGATCTCGAAATCAACCTCACTGAGCGCCTGTTTGAAAGCAAGCTCGGCGTGCAGCCGACCTATTTCCGTCCGCCGTACGACATCGACGAAGAACCTGACACCGACGACCAGGCAGGGCCTGTGTGGCACCTCCAGCAAAAGGGCTACATCATCGTCGGCAGCAAGATCGATACCGACGACTGGGACGAGCATCCGAGGAAAACCCCCGCGGAGATCATCGGCTCGGTCTTCTCCCAACTGGAGAACATGAAGGCCAAGCCTCAGTTCCGCGGCTCCATCATTCTGATGCACGATGGCGGCGGCGACCGCTCCGTGACCGTGGCCGCGCTCGGGCCCCTCATCGACGCGCTGCGCGCTCACGGCTACAAGATCGTTCCCGTCTCCGCGCTGATGGGCAAAACCACCGCGCAGGTCATGCCGCCGCTCTCCTTCTGGGCGCGCGTACGGGCCATTCCCGACTCGATTGCATTTTCGGCGGTGGACATTATCGGCAACTTCATCGTGCTCGTTTTCTTCCTGGGCGATATCCTGATGAGCGCCCGTCTGATTCTGGTCGGCGTGCTGGCCATCCTCGACCGGATCTTCGACCGGACGTTGGCCGGCCGCATGCGCAGTCCGGGCGCCGCCGCCTCTTCGGCCTATCGGCCCCGCGTCGCCGTGCTTATCCCCGCCTACAACGAGGAAAAGGTCATCGTGCGCACCGTCCGCTCGGTGCTCAACTCCGACTACAAGGATCTGCGCATCATCGTCGTCGACGACGGGTCGCGCGACCGCACCGCCGAAGTGGTTGCCACGGCCTACGCGCAGGAAATCGCCGCGGGCCGGCTGCAGGTGCTCACCAAGGTCAACGAAGGCAAGGCCGCCGCCCTCAATTATGCGCTCGAGCGCATTCAGGAAGAGGTCTATATCGGCATCGACGCCGATACGGTCATCGCCACCGACGCCATTTCCAAACTTGTTCGCCACTTCGAAGATCCCCGGATCGGCGCCATGGCCGGCAACGCCAAGGTGGGCAACCGCGTGAACCTGTGGACGCGCTGGCAGGCCCTCGAATACATCACCAGCCAGAACTTCGAGCGCCGGGCGCTGAATCTGTTCAATGTGGTCACGGTTGTGCCCGGGGCCATCGGCGCCTGGCGCACGGCCGCCGTCAAGGATGCCGGCGGTTATCCGCTCAACACGGTGGCCGAAGACGCCGATCTGACCATGAGCCTGCTCGAGCGCGGCTACAGGGTCAACTACGACGACCGCGCTCTGGCCTACACCGAAGCGCCGATTGACGCCAAAGGCCTCATGCGCCAGCGCTTTCGCTGGTCCTTCGGCACGCTGCAATCGGTCTGGAAGCACCGCGCCGCATTTGCACGCAACAAGGCCATGGGCCTCTTCGCGCTGCCTAACATCCTCATCTTCCAGATGTTCCTGCCGCTGGTCTCGCCCTTCATCGATATCATGTTCGTGGCCGGCGTCTTCAACTTCTTCGTCGATCGCCACTACCACCCCGAATCGGCCTCGCCGGCCAGCTTCGAGAAGCTCGTCGCCTACTTCCTCGCCTTCCTGATCATCGATTTCTTCACATCCGCGGTGGCGTTCAGTCTGGAGCCCCGCCACCCGGCCAATAAAGGCGACGGCTGGCTGCTCTTCCACATCTGGCTGCAGCGCTTCGCCTACCGCCAGGTCTTTTCAATCGTTCTGTTCAAGACGCTGAAGCGCGCCATAGACGGCCAGCCCTTCAACTGGGACAAGCTCGAACGCACGGCCAAAATGAGCAAAGCCACCGATGCGCTGGTGGAAACCGGCGCGTTCAATCGGTAACGGCCGCGAAACGGCGCCGGACCGGGGGAGACGGAGCGCGTTCTGCCGCCCTGAAAACCTGACCGAAAAGCTCCGGGCAAACCGGGCCGGGCAAACCGGGCCGGATGGAAGAGGGTTAAGGAACCACAGCCCAGGGAACCGTAGAGAGACGCACGCCCGGCGGCGCGTAGCTGAGCTGATGCGTGCGCGGATCCCAGGTCAGGTCCAGCGCATTCTGGTGCGCGCCATTCACCAGAATGGCCACCAGCAGCACGTTGCCGTACATGCGCGCCGCGGCGATGCGGAAGCTGTGGATGCCGTGGTATTCGGCGTCGGGGCTGTCCGGGCTCCAGTCATTCTCAAAGCTCGTCGAGCCCGGAGGGCCGGAGAACGGATATGTGCTGTGCCGCTCGGGATGCTGCTCCCAGTCCTTGTCGTCAATCCATACGCCATAGGCGGCCTTCAGATCGTTGCGCTCAAGGTCCTTCATGAAGCGGTTCACGGCGGCGCGGCCGAACAGATGATCGTTCCAGTGCCAGGGCCAGTCGATAGGCCGCCCGGCCAGCAGCCACCACACAATGAACAGAGCGACAATGGTGGCGGCGGAAATCCAGGCGATCAGCCGGTTGCGGCGGGCGCGGGCTTCGTCGAAGGCCGGGGCGTCAAGCAGCGTCATGGCGGCAAACCTCTTTCAAACCGGGCTCTGAGCATCGGGCGCAGGCGCTTTTGCGGCCCGAATCCTTCTCTTCTTCATTAGACACCATCGGCATCTGTTCTGTTTCCAACAGGTTCGGCCGGCGGCCCGCGCCAAGCCGGCCGCTGCGGATGCTGCGTTCGAACTATAATCGCCCCATGCAGCTCCCCGGGTATCCGCGAAGAAGATCGGTAGCCTTGCTGGCCGGCGGGGTTCTGCTGGTCTTTGTATTGCTGGGAACGCTGCAGTGGTTCAATACGTCCAAGGTCGATTTCCTCAATCCCGAGACCTACGGCCAGACGATGTTTCTCACCGCGCTCGAGGGGCTGCTCTTTCTTCTGCTCCTGCTGCTGCTGGTCCTGCTCTTCCGCACCGTGCTCAAGGTATACGTCGGCCAGGGATCGAGCGGCGTAGCCACCCGGCTGCGCTCGCGGATGGTGCTCGGCGCAGTCATCATCACGCTGACGCCCGCTGCGCTGATGTGTCTTTTCAGCTATTACCTGATGAACCGCTCGCTCGAACGATGGTTCTCGCCCAACTCCTCACAGTTGCGTGACGACTCGACGCGCGTCGTGGTGGAGCTGGCCGAATATGTGGCCAGCAACGCCCGCGGCGAAGCGGAATCGATCGTGGCTTCGGGCGCGCTCGACGAGCCGCTTCCCCAGCTCGAGCAGGTGCTGGATGCGCATCGCGTCACGCTCCAGGGAGGGTTTGTCGAGGTCTACGACAAGAACCGCCATCCGACCGCCAGCTTTCAGGCGCCGCCCGACTCGACTCCGGTAAGCGTGCTTTCCTGGCCTGACGTTTCGAGAAGCGACGCTCGCGACCGGACCGGCGCTCCGCTGCGTGGGCCGCTCCCGGCCGCGCTGCTGTGGGCCGCGCAGCGCAGCGGCATGCCCACGCTGCGGATCGGCAACGACCAGTATGCGCTGGGCATGGCCACAACTTCGACCGGCAGGATCATCGTTGCCGCGCTGCCCATGCCGCAGGGACTGAACGAGGCGACGGCGCGCATCCGCGCCGGCACCGAGGAGTACTGGAGGGAGTTTCGCTCGCGCAGAAGCATCCGCACGATGCTGTTTCTGATGCTGCTTCTGGTAACGGTCTTCGTTTTCTTCTGCAGCGTATGGCTGGCCGTCTTTCTTTCCAAGCAGATCACGCGGCCCGTCGAGGCGCTGGCCGACGCCATGGACGAGATCGCCGCCGGCAAATACAGCCATCGCGTGGAAACTGTCGCTACCGGCGAGATGTCCGACCTGGTGCGCTCGTTCAATCACATGGCGGCCGATCTGGAAGCAAGCCGCCGGCTTGCCGAAACCTCGCAATCGCAGCTGACTACGGCCAACCAGGCCCTCGAAGAACGGCGGCGCGAACTCGAAACCATCGTCGAAACCATTCCCAGCGGCGTCGTCACGCTCGACTCTGCCGGCGTTGTGCTGCAGGCGAATCGCGCCTTTGCCGGCCTGATGGGCCGCGCCGAGGAGTCGCTGGTGGGCGAGCGCGTCGAGTCGCTCTTCCCGCCCGAGTGCGCCGACGAGATTGCCGGCCTGATCCGCCGCGGGCAGCGGATGGGCGCCGCGTCCACGGAGATGGATTTTACGGCGCGCAATCGCACGCTTCATCTTGCCGTCACCAGCGCGCGGCTTGAGCTGTCGCATGGCCGTGCGGGCACGGTGCTGGTGGTTGAAGACACTACCGAGCTGCTGCGCGCCCAGCGCCAGCTCGCCTGGAAGGAAGTGGCGCAGCGCGTTGCCCACGAAATCAAGAATCCGCTCACGCCCATCGCCCTCAGCGCCGAGCGCATCGGCCGCCATCTCGACCGCAGCCAGGCCGACTCGCCCAGCGTCATCCGCAAATGCAGCGAGGTGATTCTCGGCTGCGTCGGCACGCTGCGCACCCTGGTCGATCAGTTCTCCGCGCTGGCGCAGTTCCCGGCCACGCAGCCGCGCCCCTGCGATGTGAACGAGGTGGCCGAGCAGGCGCTGGCGCTGTTTGCCGGCCGGCTCGACGGCATCACCGTGCAGCGCGGCCTGGAGCCGGAGCTGCCGCCGGCGATGGCCGATCCGGAGGCCATCCGCCGCGCCCTTGCCAACCTCATCGACAACGCCGCCGAAGCCATGCACGGCAGCCTGCTGCGCGTGCTTGGAGTTCACACCGCGCTGAGCGAGGACGGCGCAGCCGTGGAAGTTGTCGTCTCCGACACCGGGCACGGCCTCACCGACCAGATCCGCGAGCGGCTCTTCCTGCCGTTCTACTCCACCAAGCATCGCGGCACCGGCCTCGGCCTCGCCATTGCGGCCAAGATCGTTCAGGAGCACGGGGGCACCATCCGCGCCGAGTCCAACAGCCCCAAGGGCGCCCGCTTTGTGGTGCGGCTGCCGCTGGTGGAGGCGGCGCAGCCCTCGGCTCATGAAGAAGCCGGCGCAGGAGTGCGGGCATGAACAGCCGCCTGGCAAAGGAACCGGTCGGATGAATCACATCCTGGTGGTGGACGACGAAGCGGAGATTCGCAACTCGCTCGAAGAGATTCTGCGCGAGGAAGGCTACAGCGTAACCTGCGCGGCTGCGGCCGGCGAAGCCATGCTCATGCTCGAGGACGCGCCCTGCGACGTGGTGCTGCTCGATATCTGGCTGCCCGATCGCGACGGCCTCGAAGTGCTCACCGACATCCGCCGCATGAGCGGCGAATCGCGGCCGGAGGTGGTCATCATCAGCGGCCACGGCACCATCGAGACCGCCGTGAAAGCCACCAAGCTCGGCGCCTACGACTTCCTCGAAAAGCCGCTCTCGCTGGAGCGTACGCTCATCGTGCTCAAGAACGCCGTGGAAGCGCGGCGGCTGCGTATCGAGAACGAAGAATTCAAGCGGCAGTTCAGCGCCAACGCCGTGCTCACCGGGGAAAGCGTGCCGGTAAAGGCGCTGCGCCAGCAGATTCGCCTGATGGCGCCCACCAACGGCCGCGTGCTCATCTACGGCGAATCCGGAACGGGCAAGGAGCTGATCGCGCGCGCCATTCATGCCGAAAGCCTGCGCCGCGACCGCGTCTTTGTCGAGCTGAACTGCGCGGCCATTCCCGAGTCGCACATCGAAGCGGAGCTGTTCGGCTCGCGCCGCGGTGCGCAATCCGCGATCGCGCCCGGCGACATGATCGACCATCGCGGCACGCTCGAGCGCGCCGATGGCGGAACGCTTTACCTGGATGAAGTCGGCGACATGAGCCTCAAGACGCAGTCCAAGGTGCTCAGCGCGCTCGACGACCAGATGTTCACGCCCGTGGGCGGCTCGCAGCCGCTGCGCGTCGACGTGCGTCTGATCACTTCGACCAATAAAGATCTCGAAGAAGAGATCGCCAAGGGCAACTTCCGCGAAGACCTCTTCTATCGCCTCAATGTCGTGCCTTTCTTCGTTCCCCCGCTGCGCGAGCGCAAGGAAGACATTCCGCTGCTGGCCCGCGAATTTCTCGCCGACTTCGGCCGGCAGTATGGCCGCCCGCGCGTCGAGATCGGCGAAGAAGCGCTCGAAATCCTCGCCGCCTACCACTGGCCGGGCAACGTGCGCGAGCTGAAAAACGTAATCGAGCGCGTGCTTATTCTCAATCCGCGCGTGCTGCGCATCGAGCGCAGGCATCTGCCTCCGCTCACGCAGAAAGGCGCGGCGAAACCGGCCGGCGACTTTGCGAGCCTGCAGCAGGCCCGCGAGGCCTACGAGCGCGAATACATCCTCAAGAAAATCGAGGAGGCGCGCAACAACATCAGCCACGCCGCCGAGCTGCTCGGCCTCGAGCGCAGCCACCTCTATCGCAAGATGAAGGCGCTCAATATCAGCGTGCGCGAGTAAGATGCGCTACTGCCGCGCATCCACCGGCTCCAGAATCGGCGTGAGCGAGCCGGGATTGTCGCCCTTGGTCGGATCCACGCGGAAATCCCACACCGTCGGGCTGATCTCGTCGGGCGAAAGAATCTCCACCAGCGCATACTCGCCGATCTCCAGCGGCTGGGCCGGCTTGAGCATCAGCCAGTGCCCGCCGGTCATCACCGTGGCTTTGGCGGGAATCACGTTTTCGTCCTGCGTAACGGTGCCGTCGCGCTTCAGGTGCACCGCGCCCACAATGCGCACCGCATTGCGCTCATCCACCCGGACAATGGCAAAACCGGACTGCGCAGAGTGCGCGCCGTGCTTGTTGTTTGCCGCCTTGGCCGTTGACGTGTCGACAGTAATGGCGTGCGAAAGCATCTCCTGGTTGTCGTCCGGCGCGGCCAGCGAGAGATAAATGACCGGATCGTTTACGTGCAGGTGAATGCGCGCATGCGCGCCTTCCAGCTCCAGGTTCGCCGTCTGGCCGGCCATGGGATTCAGCACGCCCAGCCCGTGGCTGCCGCGCGCCCGCATGCTCATATCGCTTGAGGGCAGTTCCACCAGCTCCGGCGTGCCATGGAAGGTGTCGAGCACAAAGACGCCGTCTTCATCGGGCAGTTCGAGGCCGGGCGCAACGGTCGGCATGCGCGCCTTCTCCTCGTCGCGCGCCCTGGTCTCTTCCTTGTCCACCTCCTCGGCCTCTTTCATCGCCGGCGAAATCGCTTCGCCGTCCGCCGTCTCGTGATCGCGCTCCCACTTGCGCGTGGCCTCCCAGTCCACCAGATCGACCGGCAACTCTTCCCACTCCGAGCGCTCCTGCGAGTAGTACTTCACGCGGTCGCCCACGATCTTGTACTCGCGCACGAGCTGGTAGCTGCCGTCCTTCAGGATGAGCCGATGGTTGCGCTGCAGCCCCGGCAGATCGGGGTTCAGGGGCAGCGGCTTGCCGGTCTGTTGCGGAACGGTCTCGCCCGGCTGCTGACTCTGCGGCTGCCCGGCGGGCTGCTGCGTCCCGCTCTGGCCGGACTGCGCTGCGGCAACGGCTGGCGCGACGCCGGCCAGAGCCAGGATCGCAATCAGGGAAAATGCCGCCACAGCCGGCCAATAGCGCCGAAATTGGTTCATTTCAGCCATGCCCACTCATTAGACTCGCATGTTCCGGCGAGGGTTGGCGCCGCGCGAAAGCCGGATTCCGCCGCCGGAGCAACTTTCCCGGCCCCTCGAACGTCCATTTAGCGCAAGGCTGTATAGTACGGGTAAAGAGCCGCGCAGAAATTGCACTCGAATGGGATCAATCTCCGTCGCTGGCGCAGATCGGGAGTCTTCCCGGCAGTCGCGGTAGTGTGCCTTGTTCTGGTGGCCCTGCTGGCTCTGGTTCAGGTGGCGCATTTCCACCAGAACGCCAGCGACGCCGACCACTGCGTGCTGTGCGTGGCCATGCACTCGGTTGTGCCCTCGGCACAGGCGGCCGCCATCGTCGTTCTGGTTCGGCTGGGCATTTCCACGCCGATGGCCAAGGCCTGCGCCGTCTCCCGCTACTGGTGCCCTCAGCTATTCATCCGTCCTCCCCCCGCTGGCTGTTAGCGATCTCCTCGCTCGACTCTTCGCGGTTTGCCGCCTCATTTTCAGCACTTTGCACGGCCGATTCGGGCGCTCAGCCCCTCGTGCAGAATTGACCGCGCTGCAAATGGCAAACAATTCCCGAGCCGGCGAATCGGAAAAAGGATTCATCGCTTTTTTTGAATAAAGGAGTTATCTCCATGAAGTTTCAGCGCAGCGCTGTCGCGCGCGTTCCCTTCGTAGCCGCTCTGCTTGCCTGGATTGCAGTCTGGGCCGTGGCCGCAATGCCGGCCCTGGCCGCGCAGGGCGGCAATGCGGGTGCACTGCATGGCGTCGTCACAGATCCTTCCGGAGCAGTCATTTCCGGCGCCTCGGTGCATTTACTGAACAAGGCCAGCGGTTTTGACCGCACCACGACCACCGATGCGTCCGGCCAGTTCGGTTTTTCCAACGTTCCCTTCAATCCCTATCGCATCGAGATTACCGCCAAGGGTTTTGCGCCGATCGCGCAGAACACTGAAGTAAACTCCGCCGTCGGAACCACGCTGAACCTGGTCATGCAGATCGCCGGCGCGAATATGACCGTAACGGTCGAGTCGGAGGGGCCGCTGGTCGAAGACACATCGACTTACCACACCGATATTGACCGCGACCTGTTCAACAAGGTTCCGCTTGAGAGCGTTTCCTCCGGCCTCAGTTCGCTGGTGACCGAAACGACTCCCGGCGTTACCGCCGACTCCAACGGCCTGTTCCACGGCCTGGGCGATCATGCTTCAAACTCGTTTTCCATCGACGGCCAGCCGGTCACCGACCAGCAGAGCAAAGTCTTTTCCAACCAACTGCCCACGAACGCCGTGCAATCGCTCGAAGTGATCGAGGGCGCGCCGCCGGCGCAGTACGGCGATAAGACCAGCCTGGTCATCGTGGCCACTACGCGCTCGGGCCAGGGAATCACCACGCCCACCGGCAGCGTCTACGGTTCCTATGGCTCCTTTGGAACTGCGAACGCCGGCTTCAACCTCTCCTACGGCGGCGCGAACTGGGGCAATTTCATCGAAATGGACGGCCTCAACACCGGCCGGTTCCTCGATCCGCCGGAGTTCACCGTGATGCACGCCAGGGGCAACGAGCAAAACGCCTTTGACCGCATCGACTACACGATCACCCCGGCCGACTCCATTCACCTCGACCTGAACTACAGCCGTTCCTGGTTTCAGAACCCCAATGCCTACGACAACCTGAACGTGCAGAACGTGCCCCTCGCCGGCGTGAATAACGGCGCCAGCGCAAACCCGGCAAACGCCGACTTTGCGGTCGTAAACGTGGGCAACACCGACCAGCGCTCGCAGATCAAGACCTTTAACATTGCGCCAACCTACACGCGCATCCTCAGCCAGAACAGCGTACTCAACCTCAACGTCTACACCCGGCGCGATGAGTACAACTACTTCCCCAGCCCCGATCCGCTGGCCGATCTCGGTCCGCCCAACCTGCAAACCTCGTCGATCTCGCAGTACCGCACGCTGATGAACAGCGGCGGCAAAGCCGACTACACCTGGGTGCACGGCCATCACAATCTGGTTGCCGGCGCGGAATACAATTCCACCTTCCTGCGCGAGCATGACAGCCTCGGCATTGTGGACAATACGTATAACTCGCCCTGCGTGGATGCGGTAACCGGCGTTTCGCTGTACGGCTACGCCAATCCCTCGCAATGCAATGGCGTCAGCAATATCGCCAACGCCAACTACCTGCCCGTGCTGGCGCCCTACGACCTGACCCGCGGCGGAAGCTACTATTTCTGGTTCGGCCACGCCGACATCAAAGAACTCTCGATGTACATCGAGGACCAGATCAAGCTGGGCCAGTGGAACCTGAACCTGGGCGTTCGCGGCGACAAGTACAACGGCCTGACGGCTGCCAGCCAGGCGGAGCCGCGGCTGGGCGTGGCCTACAGCGTCAAGCCTACCGGCACGGTGCTCAGCGTCTCCTATGCGCGCACGCTGGAGACTCCCTTCAACGAAAACCTGGTGCTTTCGAGCGAAGGCTGCGCCGACCGGGTGCTGGCGCCGCTGCTCTCCTGCACGCCCGGCGTCACCGGCATCCTGCAGCCCGGCTTCCGCAACGAATTCCACGCCAGCATTCAACAGGCCTTTGGCAAAAATCTCGTTGCGAGCGGCGAGTACATCTGGAAGTACACGCACAACGCCTTCGACTTCAGCGTGCTGGGCAATACGCCCATCACCTTCCCCATCGACTGGCACAACTCCAAGATTCCCGGCTATGCGCTGCACCTCGAAGTGCCCGGCATTCACAACTTCAGCGCCTACCTCGACGCTTCATCGGTGGCGGCGCGGTTCTTCCCGCCGCAGGTGGCCGGCGCCGGCGCAACCGTCGGTCAGCCAGGGCTGCCATTCCGCATCGACCACGACGAAAAATACAACCAGACGGCTCACCTGCAGTACACGCTGCCGGGCGGCAAGGGCTTCAATCGCTTTGCGGGCGGCATCTGGGGCGGCTTCAACTGGCGCTATGACTCGGGCCAGGTGGCCGGCTCCACGCCCTGCTACGGCGTCACCGATCCGAACACGCCCTGCACCAACAGCTCCACGCTGCTCAACGGCCAGCCCGCCATCGCCCTGGTCGATAACAACATCCCCGCCGCTACGAACCCCGTAACCGGCGCGCCGATGGCCATTCCGCTTACCGCCGACCAGGAGTTCCAGGCCGGCCTCGAGTGCAACGGCCAGAAGGCCACGCCCGGCCATCCGCTGCCCGCCGTCTGCCCGGCCGGCGAACTCTCCTCGTCGCTGCTGCGCATCCCCGCGCCCAACACCGGCAATAACGACCGCAACCCGCCGCGCATTGCCCCGCGCAACCTTTTCGATGTCGATCTGGGCAAAAACAACCTCTTCCACGCCGACAAGTACAAGCTCGACCTGGACCTGACGGCCGTTAACGTCACCAACAAGTACGCTCTCTACAACTTCCTTTCCACCTTCAGCGGAACCCACTACGTCACCCCGCGCACGCTGACGGCGAAGCTGACGCTGAACTTCTGATTCGCGCGAGGGCGAAGGACGCTCGAAAAGAGCTAAACCCCCGCCCTCGATCTTTTTCGCCCGGCCAGCTCGACGCTCTCTTCAGCGAAGGATTTCATCCAGTACGATAGAACCCTATGAGACCGTGTTTCCTTGTTGTCGACAACGAATATCCTGAAAGCATCTCCACCCGTAAGCTGGTCATTGAAACCGCCAAGATGAATGTCATTACCACTTACAGCGCAAAAGAGGCGATCGAAACGCTGATGCGGTTTCCGGCCGTGGACGGCGTGGTGCTCGATAGCCATATCCACGGCGTTCCCTGCGCGGAGCTGGTCGAGCGTCTGCGCCAGATCCGTCCCAACCTGCCCATCGTCGTTGTGTCCCCCGGCGGCGACGAGCGCTGCGACGGCGAGCACCATCGCGTCTCCAGCTACAACCCCCGCGAACTGCTCGAAAAACTTCAGCAGTTATGCCCAACCGAGTACCGCCAGGCCATCGCGCGCGACGAGGAGCTTGGCCGAAAAAGCTGACCGCCGGTTCTCGCTCCTCTCTGCCTGGCGCTCTCGTGTTCCCTGTTCCCTATTCTCTGCCTTTCTGTCATACTTGATTGTGCCCACCACGTTCGGCCAAGGTCCTAAATCCCATCCTGAGAGTGCATCGATGTCGGCAAAGTATGTCTTTGTCACAGGCGGAGTTGTGTCCAGCTTAGGCAAGGGTCTTGCCGCGGCCTCGATCGGCTGCCTGCTCGAGTGCCGCGGCCTGCGCGTTAACATGATGAAGTTTGACCCGTACCTCAATGTGGACCCCGGGACCATGTCGCCGTTCCAGCACGGCGAAGTCTTTGTTACCGACGACGGCGCCGAAACCGACCTCGACCTGGGCCACTACGAGCGCTTCACCCACGCGCCGCTCTCCCGCGATAACAACCTCACCACCGGCCGCATCTACGAGCAGATCATCCTGAAGGAACGCCGCGGCGACTACCTCGGCAAAACCGTCCAGGTTATTCCCCACGTCACCAACGAGATCAAGAACGCGATGCGCAAGGTGGCCTCGAACGGCGCCGACGTGACCATCGTCGAAATCGGCGGTACTGTCGGCGACATCGAATCGCTCCCCTTCCTTGAAGCCATCCGCCAGATGCGCCAGGAACTGGGCCGCGAAAATACCGTCTTCGTTCATCTCACGCTGGTTCCCTGGATCGCCGCCGCGCAGGAGCTTAAGACCAAGCCCACGCAGCACTCGGTCAAGGAGCTGCTCTCCATCGGCATTCAGGCCGATATACTCATGTGCCGCTGCGACCGCCCGTTGAGCCGCGACATCAAGCAGAAGATCGCCGCCTTCTGCAACGTCGAGGAGCGCGCCGTCATCAACGCGACCACCGTCGACTCCATCTATGAGGTGCCGCTCGGCTTTGCGAAGGAAGGCGTAGACGAGCTGATCCTCAAATACCTGCACCGCGAAGCGCCGGAAGCCGATCTCTCCAAGTGGCAGGATCTCGTGCACCGCGTCCGCCATCCCAAAGACGAAGTCTCGATCGCCATCGTCGGCAAATATGTCGAGTACGAGGACAGCTACAAGTCTCTCAAGGAAGCGCTGACGCACGGCGCCATCGCGCAAAATCTTAAATTGAAGGTCACCTGGCTCGAAGCCGAGGGTCTGGAATCCAAATCGCCCGACGACCGCAGCTACGAAGCCCAGCTCGAAGGCTTCGACGGCATCCTGGTTCCCGGCGGCTTCGGCAAGCGCGGCATTGAAGGCATGCTCAACGCCATCCGCTATGCGCGCGAGAAACAGGTGCCCTATTTCGGCATCTGCCTCGGCATGCAGACCGCCTGCATCGAGTTCGCCCGCAACGTCTGCGGCCTCAGGGACGCCAATTCGAGCGAATTCGACCCTGCCGCGCAGCACCGCATCATCTACAAGCTGCGCGAACTGCTGGGCGTCGAAGAGATGGGTGGAACCATGCGCCTGGGCGCCTGGACCTGCATCCTGCAGCCGGACTCGCTCGCCTCAAAGGCCTATGGCGGAGCCACCGAGATCAGCGAGCGCCACCGTCACCGCTACGAGTTCAACCGCGAGTACGAAGCGCTGCTCACCGGCGCGGGCCTGCGCATCTCGGGATCGACACCCGACCAGACCTACGTCGAAATTGTTGAGATTCCGGGCCACCCATATTTCCTCGGCTGCCAGTTCCACCCCGAGTTCAAGTCCAGGCCCCTTGAGCCGCACCCGCTCTTCTTCGAGTTCGTAGCCGCCAGCTACAGGAACCGGGTGAACCGCGCAGCGGATATGATCAAGCAGTCGACCGAAGCCATGGCGTAAGAGAAGGCAAATCCTACCGCTT
>DATGLJ010000295.1:0-3379 GCA_035294185.1 Occallatibacter sp.
GAATCGCGCGCACAATGGCCAGTCCCATGCCCGAGCCTTTGCGCGCCTTTGCGCCGCGTTTGCCGCGGTAGAACTTTTCAAAGATCAGCGGGAGATCGAGCGGGTCGATGCCGGGCCCGTTATCCTGCACGGAAAATTCGAGCCGGCCGCCCGAGCGGCGGCTGGCGAGCGCGATCCTGCTGCCGGACTGCGTATAGCTTGCGGCGTTCTCGATCAGATGGCGCAGCACGCGGCCCAGCAGGTGCGAATCGAACCAGGCCGGCCGATCCGGCTCTTCGACCTCGATGCTCACTCGATGCGAGGCCAGAGCCTTGCGCGACTCCTCCACTGCCTGGTCGAGGAGGGCGCGAGGGTGCTGCGGCGCCAGCCGCACCTGAGTGGCATGAGCGTCGATTTCCGCCATTTCCATTGCCTCGCCGATCAGCGCATCGAGCCGCGAGGACTCTTCATCGATAAGCCGGATCATGTCGAGCCGCGCGGCATCGTCCAGGCCGTGACTCTGTTCGCTGTGCAACAACGTGGTGGAGGCGGCGCGGATCGATGTGAGCGGAGTGCGCAATTCGTGGCTGAGCGAGTCGACGAGCGCCGCGCGCAGCCGCTCGCTCTCGCGCGCAGCCTCCAGGCGCGCCGAGGCTTCCAGCGCGAAAGCGCGCGCCAGAACCGTAGCCACCTGCGCGGCTATCGCCGCCGAGATTTCGCGCGAAAGCGCGGGTGGCCGCCACGCGAGGCTCCCGAGCGCGCGCAGCCCGAGCGTCAGTGACGTGGCATGATACCCCGGCTCAAGCGCTACGGTCGGGCTGAGGCTCTGCGTCAGCGTGCGCAGCCCCGCTTCAATTCCCGGCGGAACATCTGCGGGAGAGGCATAGATGCGGTCGTGGTCGCGCACGAAGAGCACGACGCCCTCGAGGGCGAAGATGCGGGCGATGAGCCGCGGCAGTTCGCGGACCAGCGAAGCCGTATCGTCGTACAGCATCATCTCCTGGCTTAGCTCGTAGAGCTGCTCCAGATCGTGCTGGCGCAGTTCGGCGCTTTTTGTCTGGCGTCGCGCCCGCTCGGCGACCCGGCTTACCACCAGCGAACCGGCGGCAAAGGCGAGCATCGGCACCCACTGCTGCGCCCCAGCCAGCCACAGCGTATGCACCGGCGGCAGAAAGCAGTAGTCGAATGCGACGGCGCAGAGAGCGGCCATGTAGAGAGACAGCGCGAAGCCGGCCAGCGTGGCCGACCAGACCACGAGCACCAGGAAGACCATGCCCGCCGTGGTGGAATTGGCATGAAGGAGGGCGAGCAACAGAGCGGCTGCGGCTGCAACTCCCGTGGCTGCCAGCCAGCGGAGTGCGGCGCCGGAATGGAGACGTGCTGCCATCTTCTCTGCTCCCATCTTCATGCTTCACCGGAATCATACGCGGAATCGCAGGCCGGCTGGGGCGATGATGTAAGCTTTCCGATAAACGAGATACTAAATGCCGGGAAGAATTCTGGTTATCGACGATGAGCCGCAGATTACGCGGGTGCTGCGCGCAGCGCTGGCAGCGCAGGGATATGACGTGCGCATCGCCAACGATCCCGACGAGGGCCTGCGGCTCTTCCGCGACTGGACGCCGGACCTCGTTGTCACCGACCTGATGATGCCCGGCATCAGCGGCGTGGATGTTTGCCGCACGATCCGTTCCCGCAGCACAACGCCGATCGTAGTGCTCTCCGTGCGCGAGCACGAGCGCTCCAAGGTGGAGGCGCTCGATGCCGGCGCCGACGATTACATCACCAAGCCGTTTGGGATTCAGGAGCTGCTGGCGCGGGTGCGGGCGCATCTGCGCCGCGCGCCGGAGCGCACCACGGCGGCAATCGAGGCGGGCGATTTCGTCGTCGATCCCGAGGCGCACAGCATCACCGTGCAGGGCAAGCCGGTGCACCTTACGCCCAAGGAATTCGACCTGCTATTGCACCTGGCGCGCCACGCGGGCAAGGTGATGACCCACCGCGCGCTGCTCACGGCGGTGTGGGGCGCGCAGTCCGCGCATCAGCCCGAGTACCTGCGCGTGTTTGTCGGCCAGTTGCGCAAAAAGCTCGAAGCGGAAACCGGACGGCAGTATATCCAGACTGAGCCGTGGGTCGGCTACCGCTTCATCCCCGAAGGCCAGAGCGCGGACGAGGAGTAACCTCGCGCCGTTTGGGCGCGGCGTGGCGATTGCGTGTCTCACATTTCGGTTCATTCTGCGCATCATCGGCTCTATTCCGGCTCTGTCTCTCTTTCCGCACAACTGTCCTTACGAATAATTTAGGAAATCTTTTCAATACTTAATCTGGTCACGCGCCAGAATTGGAATCGATGCCGGAGCACAGGCGCGAAAGCATGCCGTGCTGCCGAATCCGGAGAGTTGCCCATGCAGGACGTTTTCATGTTGCTGTTTACGGCCATCTTCTTTGCCGTGGCGTTTCTCTACGTCATGGCCTGCCAGAAGCTGAGGTAGAAAAAATGCACGACCCCGCTATCGATACGATTACCGCCGTCGCCCTGGTTCTTTCCATCCTGCTGCTGGGCTATCTGACGCTTACGATGCTGTTCCCGGAGAAATTCTGAAATGACAGCCAATGGGTGGATTCAGTTTGCCATTTACTGCGCTGTTCTGCTGTTGAGCGTCAAGCCCGTCGGCGCCTATCTCGCTCGCGTAATGGAGCGCGAAGGCACGTGGCTCGATCCGGTTTTGCGCCCCATAGAGCGGCTTATCTACAGGCTGTGCGGCGTCAACGCCCAAGCCGAGATGAGCTGGCGCCAGTACGCGTACGCAGCGCTCGGGTTTTCGGCAGTCTCGCTGCTGCTTACTTACGCAATCGAGCGATTGCAGGCCATGCTGCCGTGGAATCCGCAGCATCTGGCCGCGGTAGGACCCGATCTGGCGTGGAACACGGCGGCAAGTTTTACGACGAATACCAACTGGCAGTCATACACGCCAGAGACCACGATGAGCTACCTGACGGAGATGGCGGGCCTGGCCACGCACAACTTCTGGTCAGCTGCGCTGGGAATTTGCGTGGCTGTCGCGCTCATCCGCGGCATCAGGCGCACGCAGTCGGCCACGATCGGCAACTTCTGGGTCGACATGACGCGCACCACGCTGTACGTGCTGCTGCCGGCCTGCGTGATTTACGCGCTGTTGCTGGTGGGCCAGGGCGTGCCGCAGAACCTGCACGCGTATACCGCCGTGCACACGGTTGAGAACGGCAGCCAGACGATTGCGCAGGGTCCGGTTGCCTCGCAGGAAGCCATCAAGATGCTGGGCACCAACGGCGGCGGATTCTTTAACGCCAACAGCGCTCATCCATTCGAGAATCCCACGCCGTTTTCGAACTTCCTTGAGATGCTTTCGATCTTCATCAT
>DATGLJ010000296.1:0-4027 GCA_035294185.1 Occallatibacter sp.
CAACCGCGTTTCAAAAGAGCCAATTTTCACAACTCTCAACAAATCTCGAACCAACCGCGTGCGGATCGGTAATGGTTGCGAAAGTTGTCGAATCCAGCGGTTGAGGATGCTCATATGATCTCCAGATGCACTGTGAGCAGCTCCCTCGGTTTAGTCCAGTTAAGTGAGAGTGCTCGGGGTTGAGTTTAGCAGCGCTATTCTTCGGCCGCAGCCGGGGCTGTGCGAATGTGGGAAGCGTTGTTGGCTTTCCACCTTTGCATAGCCCATGCGAAATTCCTCCGGGGTCAGATATCCGGGCGAGCTGTGAGGTCGCACCCGGTTGTAATCGATCCGCCAGCTTTCGATGGTTTGCCGGGCATCGTCCCGCGTCAGGAACCAACCAACCCTGCCGCACAATGGCCTCTCCTGTCTTTAGTGTGGCCATTTCGGCTACGCCGGCCGATATCTCAAAGCGAGTCACTCGCGAAGCAGTAATTTACCCGTAACTTCCGGAACAGCGCGAACTGCACAGCGGAGACAGGAGGAGTTCAGCGCCCGCGCGCCAGCCGCCGGTTGCGCAGCCACTTGGCCACGCCCAGCGTCAGCAGCAGGCCGCCGAAGGGGATGCACATCAGCACGACGATCAGGGCCAGCCATCCGGAGTTGGTGGTTGCGCCCAGCCGAGTGTAGCCGCCCAGTACCGTCTCGAGCAGAATGGCGGCCACTACGCCCGTGCCAACGATCGAGCCGCCCCACTGCAGCAGCTGGCGCGTGCCGTCGTCGGGCATGGGGCCGCGCCTGGCGCCCGATGATCCCGCGCCGGAAATCGCACGGCCTTCTGTTTGCCGGTTTGAGGAGCTGAATTGCATCGTTCTAGCCCTGCGCCAGCCGAAGCATCACGTACGTGACCACGCCGGTGACCGAAACATACAGCCACAGCGGGAAGGTCCAGCGGGCAATCCTGCGGTGCTGCGGGATGCGGCCGGAGAGCGAAAAGAAAAACGTGACCAGCACCATCGGCAGCGCCACCACCGCCAGCACGATGTGGCTCGCCAGCAGCCACAGATATGGCGTGCGGAACGCCGCATGCAGCGGATAGCGCACGTCGCCATGCAGGGCGTGGTGCGCAATGTAGCCGATCAGAAACAGCGTGGAGAAAACGAACGCCGCGATCATCGACGCGCGGTGCGCCCTGATCCGCTTTGCCCGGATGAACGAGAACCCAATCAGCAGCGCAACCGCCGAAGCTCCGTTGAACACTGCGTTCATCGCCGGCAGAAACGCGTATGAGCCGCTGGCCGCAGCGGCCGGATGAATATAGATGAGCCAGAAGAGGAACAGCGTAGCCGCAGCGCTGATCACCAGAATGGCCGCAATGGCTGCGCCGGATCCTTGTCCTGATCGCTGTGCGGAAGATTGCGCCATGGTCGTCATCCTGTTCAGCCCCCGTTCAGCCTCTGGCGCAAACCATCAGCGCCGTAAACAGCAGCGGCAAATACAGCACGCTCACCTTAAGCAGGTCGCGCGCCAGCATGCGGCTCTCTGTCTCCGGCTGCGTCCGCAGAATGCCGGCAAAGCGGATCGTATAGCCGAGATAAACAAGCCCCAGCACTGTCGCCAATACGGCGTAAACCGGTCCGGTCATGCCCAGCTTCCACGGCGCGAGGCTTACCGGAATCATCAGCACGGCGTAGAACAGCGCTTCGGCCACGGTCGACCAGCCGTCAGGCTGCACAACAGGCAGCATGCGAATGCCGGCCTTGGCGTAGTCCTCGCGGTAGAGCCAGGCGATAGCCATGAAGTGCGGAAACTGCCAGACAAACAGAATGGCGAAGAGCGCGATGGCCGGCCATTCAAGGTGCGGACGCGCCGCCGTCCAGCCGAGCAGCGGCCCCATCGCGCCCGGAAACGCGCCGATAAACGTCGCCTGAGAGGTTACGCGCTTGAGCGGCGTATAAATCGCCACGTAGAGAAACGCCGTGAGCAGCGCCAGCGAAACGGTCAGCAGGTTCGTGGTCAGCAGCAGCCAGAATGCTCCCAGAAACAGCGCGCCCAGACCGGCCAGAATGCCAAGCCAGAGCGGAAAACGTCCCGCAGCCAGCGGCCGGTCGGCGGTGCGCGCCATGCGCGCATCCGAGGAGCGTTCCAGGGCCTCGTTCAGCGCGCCCGAGCCGGCCGAAACCAGCCCGATGCCCAGGAGCGTATCGAGCAGCCCGCTCTGCATGCTGGAAACGCCCGAATGCAGCGAGCCCAGATAGTAGCCGCCCCAGCCGGTAACCAGCACCAGGCCAACGACCTTGACCTTGAACAGCTCGCGCAGATCCTGGATAAGCTGCGCCGTAGCGCCGGGCCGCGGCGCATGGACCATGGCGGCATGCGGATGCGCAGCATGAGCGGGCTCGATCCTGGAACCATTCGGCGGGACGGCAAGCTCCGGCGAATGCGCGGCCTTGGCGGCAGGAGTCATCTGAGAAACAGCGGCGGGCGACAGGCTAGCTAGAGATTCTGACGGCCTGCATGCATGATACCAAGAGCGGGTTTCAGAGCCGGGCTGCGCGGTCCGCGCAGTGGGACGATGCTAGCCCAGCCGCGCCGCGCTGAGGACAGCATCGGCAACCTGTTCCGGCGTAAGCGCGTCGACCGCAATCGATACGTGTGCCGAGCGATAGAGCGGCAGCCTGCGCTCATAGCGCGCGGCGAGGTTCGCCTGGTCGGCCAGCACCGGCCGCGCTTGCTCGGTTCCGCTGCAGCGGGCCAGCGTCGTGGCAAGCTGCACCTCCAGGTGCACCAGCAGCGTAGCCGGGTCGTTGAGCAGCAGCGTCCGCGTGGCTTCGCGCTCAATGGCTCCGCCGCCCAGTGCCAGCACCAGCGCGTCGCAGCAAGCAAGGCGCGCGATGACAGCGTGCTCGCGCTCGCGAAACGCCGCTTCTCCCTGGCGCTTAAAGATTTCGGCGATCGTCGCGCCGGCCTCGGCCTCGATCACCTCGTCCACGTCGCGAAACGTCCAGCCCAGCCGCCGCGCCACCAGCGGTCCTACCGTGCTCTTGCCCGAGCCCATAAAGCCGGTAAGAACAATGCGGCGCGGTTTTTCCTGTTTTAAGCGGGAAGTCACCGCTTTCAGTATAGGCAAGCGCACGGTCGCGCGCGGCAGACGGGAACCGGGAACTGCGCAGCTGCACTGCGTTCAGGCCAGCACCATCGCCATCGCCCCCGCGGTAATCAGCAATCCGCCGATTACTGCGCCGGGCGTGAGCTTTTCACCCAACAGAATCCAGGCGAAGACGATGACCAGCGGAACCGAGAGCTTATCGAGCGGCGCCACGCGCGAGGCCGGCCCGAGCTGCAGCGCGCGAAAGTAGCAGAGCCAGGAGAGCCCTGTGGCAATGCCCGAGAGCGTCAGAAAGAGAATTGCCCGCCGGTCGAGATTGCGGATCTCGCCGTGCTTGCCTGCGCCGATGGCGATTGCCCAGGTAAAGACCACCACAACGCTGGTGCGTATCGCTGTGGCCAGGTTTGAGTCCACGTGCTCCACGCCGACTTTGGCCAGCAGCGCCGTGGCCGCGGCAAAAACCGCCGAGAGAAGCGCCCAGAAGATCCAGCTCATGGCAATCAGCATACGCGGCGCAGTGCGCGGCCGTTGCAAGTGCCCCGCGCGATTAACATGGACCTATGCGTTCTCTGCGCCGTCTCTTCGCCACTTCGGTTCTGTTCTGCATGGCCGGTTGCGGCTACCATACTGTTGGCGCGGCCACGCATCTGCCGCCCGGCGTCAGGACGCTCTCGATTCCGGTTTTCGCCAACAAAACTGTCGTCAACGGCACCAACGTTGCGCTCACCGAGGCCGTTCTCCGCGAGTTCGCCGCGCGCACGCGCTTTGAGGTTACGCCTCGCGAAGACCCCGATGCGGATGCCGTGCTGCACGGGACGCTGGTCAAGGAATCGGTGCGGCCGCTCACCTACAACACCGAGACGCAGCAGTCGTCGAGCTTTCTCGTCACGGTCGTGGCCGCCGTCAGGCTTACCGGCCGCGACGGCAAAGTGCTCTACC
>DATGLJ010000297.1:0-4089 GCA_035294185.1 Occallatibacter sp.
AGCAGGAAGCGAGCAGCATCCAGCAGGCGCCCAGCACTGAGCTGTACAGCAGCCCCAGCGGCCCGAACAGAGCAGCCAGCAGAATAGCCAACCCGATCCTCTTGGGCGGCGCCTCAAACCGCTGCGGAAGCGCCCGCGCGGCAGCCTGCTGTTCGCTCCAGCGCGGCGGCTGCGGCGTCGTAACGGCGAACACCGCCGCGCCGCAGCACTCGCAGAATCGCGACTGCTCACCGCACCATACGCCGCACTGCCTGCAACGCGACATCGCCAGGGCAACTCCGGGAAAGAGGAAAATAACCGCAAGAAAGTGAGAAAAGTGTAGCGCAAGTCCGGCTCGTCCGACACTAACAACAGGGCAAATCGAGGTACCACGAAGGTGGAACGGGATGACCCGAAGTCCCGCTACCCGCGATCAATCGCGGATTTCAAGGCATTTAAACTAAAAAGTTATGACCATGCTAAAAGCCGTGCGCGGCACGCGCGATCTGCTGCCGCCGGAAACAGCCCTCTGGAACCGCATCGAAACCGCCGCCCGCCAGGTCTTCGCCCGCTACAACTTCGGCGAGATTCGCACTCCCATCTTCGAAGATACCTCGCTCTTTGCCCGCAGCGTGGGCGAGGAGACCGACATCGTTTCCAAGGAGATGTACACCTGGGAGGACCGGGCGCGCGCGCAATCGGAAAAATCGCAGTCCCTCACGCTGCGCCCGGAGAACACCGCCGGCGTGGTCCGCGCCTACATCGAGCACAAACTCGGCGAGAGCGGCCAGCTGCAAAAGCTCTACTACATCGGCCCGCAGTTCCGCCGCGAGCGGCCGCAGAAGGGCCGCTACCGCCAGTTCTGGCAGATCGGCGCCGAGGTCATCGGTCCTCCCTCGTCCGGCAGCGAGTCGCCCCTGCGCGACGCCGAGGTCCTTGAGATGCTGGCCACCCTGCTCGGCGAGCTCGGAATCGCCGGCTGGACCCTCGAGCTGAACTCGGTGGGCTCGGCAGCCGACCGCGCGCGTTACAACGCTGCCCTGCGCACCGCACTTGTCCAGGTCCAGGAAAAGATGTGCGTCGACTGCCAGCGCCGCGCCGTCACCAACCCCTTGCGCGTGCTCGACTGCAAGGTGCCCGAGGACCAGCCCATCATCGAGTCGCTGCCGAAGATTGCCGACTACCTGGGAGAAGACTCCCGCAGCCACTTCGCCGCCGTTACCGCTGCGCTCGATGCGGCCGGCGTGCCCTACCGCCTGAATCCCCGCCTCGTCCGCGGCCTCGACTACTACACCCGCACCACCTTTGAGTTCACGCATGGCGGCCTGGGCGCGCAGAATGCTCTGCTCGGCGGCGGCCGCTACGACGGCCTGAGCGAGGCCATCGGCGGCCCGCGCGCTCCGGGCATCGGCTTCGCCATCGGCCTCGACCGGCTGGCGCTCACAGTACAGGCCCAGGAACCCGACCAGAAGACCGCACCGCCGCAGGCCGACGTCTACATTGCCCCGCTCGGCGAAGGCCTGAACGCGCCTGCTCTCGCCCTTGCCCGCGAACTGCGCCGCGCCGGCCTCGCCGTCGAGCTGGGCGAGGGCAGCTTCCGCCTGAAGAAGTCCTTTGAAGCCGCCGACAAGGCCGCCCGCCGCATCGTCATCCTCGGCGAGGACGAATTGGCTTCCGGGATCCTCACTGTCAAGGACTTCGCCAGCGGCGCGCAGTCCAAAGTCCCGCGCGCAGAGCTGGCCGCGATGCTCCGGAAGTAGCCTGCTCTTCCCGCATCCCCGTCTCAGGCCCGATTCCGGCTGCATTCTGCCCGGATTCCGGCGGAAAAACCCTCCGAAAACGGAAAGAGCCGCCCGGCAACTGGGCAGCTCTTCCCTCAGGGAGAATAGTTCCAACGGAGGCAAAACCGCCGAAACTTTCTGGCTGCATACTAGGAGCGGGGGGAGGCGGTGTCAAGGAGAATGTTTTAGGGTTTTTTCTTGATTATTTTCATATACTTACAGACTTCAATCCAAACAGGCGCGCGGTCAAATATTCGCCTGTTTTTCGCCAGTTAACTTCTGGGGTAAACCCTTTTTTACCGGGTATTCTCCCTATTAAGTCCAGATTTTCCACAGGCTTCCACAGCCATTAACCCTTTGGATTCGGCCCGGAAACTGCCTTGCGGCTTTCCTCCCAATCCCTGCGCAGATCAAGGTGGATGAACTCGGCGTCATACACCGACGAGGCCGGCTTGCCATGCGCCACGCGCCACAATGCCCGTCCTCCGCCCAGGAAAAAGCCCAGCAGGATAGCGGCGATCGATCCGACGATCACGAGGGTGGCGATGCCGAGCAGCAGCTTGCCCGTCCTGGCCACCTCCGATTCGGTTGGCTGCGGAACCGAAATGAGGTTGGCCTCGTAGTGCACCATTTCGACAAGCCTGTGGCTCTCGTCGGGAATCGCGTCGCCGCTCACCAGCGCCACGAGCACGCCGCTGCGCCGCACTTCGAGCGAGGCCTGGTCTGAGTTGTTAAGCGCCGGCGTCCATGCAGGTTGCGCATGCGCGCCCGCCCTGATGTAGTCGCGAATCGCCTTTTCCTGCGCCATCGCAATCTGCGGCGTCGGGTACTCGATGACGGTGAGCGTCGCCGGGCCGGAGGTAAGCGAGTAATTCGCTGTCGCGGTCTCGGCGCCTTTGTCGAAATCCACAATGCTTGCCGGCAGCACGCCTCCGCCCAGCTCGTATCCTGCCGGGCCTTCGGCGTAATGCGTCGTCTGATGATCCAGATCCTTCTGCGGCAGGAATGCGAGGATCGGCGGCGGCAGCGCGCGGTTGCCGGCCGGCTCCGGAATCTGCGCGGCAATCTCGCGCAGTTCGCCTGCCGTCATCGGCCCGATGCGAGAAAAATTCGCGTCGACCACCGTGTCGCCCTTCCAGAACAGCACGCGATTATGGAACGAGGTGGCGCCGTCGCCGATTTCCTCTTTCGGCCAGCCGTTCTGCCGGTAGCTGGAGTAAGCGCCGTAGGCTCCGCTCGCATCCTCAAAGCGCATCGCGCGCATCGTCAGGGTTTCGCCGGCATCGCGTTTGTAGTCTGCGGTCTCCGCATAGGCAAAGCCGTATTCTCTGAGCGCAGCGGCAGCCCCGGCGTCAGCCTGCGCCGGGTCTGAGGTCAGCTTTGGCGCGCCGTCCTGCAGCCAGCCGTCAAAAGCGTCGGGCAGCAGCGCCCTGGGCGCGGGCGGAACGTGAATATCGGTGACGCCGCCCGGTCTCTGCGCATCTGGCGAGGCCGGCTTCGCCGGCGTGCTCTGCGCGATGCAAAGCGCAGCGGCGCACGCCATCGCCGCTGCGGCAAAACTACTTCTGATTCGTAACATCAGGATGCACTCTTCCTTGCTGCCCGCTGTCCTTAGCGTACACGCAGCCAGCCCCATTCCGGTTAGATACCGGCGGAGGATAAAGGTATCGGCCGCCGGCATGGCCGCCAGGATGGGTGGAAATGTTTGCGCCGTCGAAAAAAGCGCTACCGGCTCATCGCCGGAGAGTCGATGACCGGCAGCTCAAGCGCCGAGTCGTGATCCGCTCCGGAGTAGATGGTGATGGCCGCGGGCCGGTAATCCTCCGGCCTGGCCTTCATGATGTTCGGCACAAAGGTCTGCGGGTTGCGATCATAGAGCGGAAACCAGGTGCTCTGAACTTCGACCATCACCGTGTGCCCGGCCTTGAAAACGTGGTCCACGTCGTGCAGCGAGAACCTGTACTCGTAAATCGATCCGGGCGCAAGCGCAGCCGGCCTGTCGAAGCCGGACAGATACCGTCCCCGGAAGATCTCCGCGTTGGTCATCAGCTCGTATCCGCGCATCGCCGGGTCGGGATCGTCGTCCGGGTACCCGTCGATCAGCTTGACCACCATATCGTTATCGGAACCGGTGGTGCTGGCGAAGATGTCGGCGATTACCTCGCCCGTGATCCTCAGGTCATGGTTGAGAACCGGCAGCCGGAAGACAGCCAGATCCCTGCGATCCGTAACGAAGCGCTGATCCTCGGTCATCCAGTTGTACCATTGCGAATCGCGCCCGTAAGTGGGCTGGATGGGCCTGTGCCTGTACGGAACAGGATGGGCCGGG
>DATGLJ010000298.1:0-17663 GCA_035294185.1 Occallatibacter sp.
TGGCGGTATTGGCGCTCGATCACGATCCAGGGATTCTTCCTGCTCGACGATCGGTCCACGGCGAGGATGACAACACTGCCGTTGTGGCGCACGATCTCGCGCTCGGTGCGCAGGCCGGTGGGCTCAACGATGCTGTCTCGCGTAATGCGAAATAACGGGCTCTGGTACACAATCCGGGAGCTGAGCACCTGCGCCTTTTCGCCGGAGGCGGCCAGTTTGGCCTTCGCCGCGCCTTTGCCCGGTGTGGCAGCTTTTCTGCCTTTGCCGCCGCGCTTCGCATCTGCGCTTTTGCCGGTCCTGGCGCGGACGGCTGCCGATGTGCGTTTTCGATCGGCCCCGGGAGCATGGGACGCCGCAGGGCTCTTTTTCCGGGCGGAGCGCGCCGCTGGTTTCGTTCTTCTGGCCGTCAAGGGGACCTCTTGGAGAACCTCGTTGGCGACAGTCTCGAACTCTGTCGCGCGAGGCGGTTCATCACGAGTATACGTTCCGGGCCGGCGGCGGCCGGCAAGACTGCAGTCCGGACTGCCGTCTGTTGAATTTGCGCCCCGGCTCTCAATGGATTCTGCATCGCCTGCGGTCCCCGTGGCATCCTTGAAGGAGCAAATTCCGGAGAAAGCCCGCTTCGATAGAACCGATGTCGAAAGGAAATTCCGGCGCAGCAGCCGCCTGTGCCCGGCCTGCTGAAAAGAGACCGCGAGTGAACGATTCGCCAACCGCAGACTGCTATCCCGTAACGCTGGCGCCCGGTCAGAGCCGGCTGTACCTCGATTTTTGTTCGGGCGAAGGCTCCGTCCGCAAATTCTATCCCTCGGTAGCGCGTGACACAGGCTGGCAGAAAGGCGCGGTGACCGGGGCTCATCGGCTCCGGATCGTCGAGTTGCTGGCCGCACAGAATCCCGGACCCGCGGCTGCGCCGGCGCTCGAGGCGCTGGCAAACGGCGCGGGAACGGTGGTCACCGGCCAGCAGGTGGCGCTCTTCGGCGGCCCGTTGTTTACGCCCTTCAAGATGGCAACTGCCTTTGCGCGCGCCCGCCAGGCTACACGGGCCGGATATCCGCACGCAGTGGTCTTCTGGCTGGCGAGCGAAGACCACGATTTCGCCGAAGTGAACAATGTAAGTCTGCCCGGCCGGCGCGAGATGGAGAAGCTGGTGTATACGTCTGCGCCCGCATCGCCGCAGCCGGTCGGCAGCGTGGCGTTCGACGAGACCATCCTTCCGCTGGCGGAGCGCGCGCGCGAACTGCTGGGGCCGTCGGAGACGGCCGGGATTCTCGCATCGGCTTACCGGCCGGGCCGCACCTTCGCGCAGGCGTTTGCGGAGCTTTATGCGAAAACGTTCGCAGCGCAGGGACTGCTGACGCTCGATGCGAGCGGGCGGGAGTTTCACCGCATCGGAGCGCCGGTGCTGCGCGCCGCAGTCGAGCGGGCCGACGAGCTGCACGCCGCGCTGCTCGAGCGCAACGCGGAATTGGAAGCCGCCGGCTATCATGCGCAGGTCGCGGTGACGCCGCAATCGAGCCTGTTGTTCCTGATTGAGGAGCAAACCGGAGCGCGCGTGGCGCTGAAGCGGACCATGCCGAGCGCCGCCGAGCCGCGGGGCCTCTGGCAGGCTGGCAAACAGAGTTATTCGACCGCCGAGCTGCTCGGCATTCTCGACGCGGAGCCGGAGCGGATTTCGCCGGCGGCGCTTTTGCGGCCGGTCTTTCAGGATTTCCTGCTTTCGACCTCTCTCATCGTCGGGGGCCCCTCGGAGATTGCCTACTTTGCGCAGTCGGCGGTGCTGTACGAGCGCATTCTGGGCCGGCCTACGCCGGCTGCGCCGCGATTCTCCTGCACGCTGATCGAGCCTGCGATCGGAGAGCTGCTGCGCCGGCACGAACTGTCGCTCGATCGCGTTCTCGCGCTCGACGAAGCCGAACTTGCTCATCTGCTGGCGGCGCGCGCCATGCCGATCGAGGGCAAGCGGAGGCTCGCCGCCGCGGGCCAGGCGCTGGACGCCGAGCTGGAGGCGCTGCTCGACTGGATGAAGTCGCACGATGAAGGGCTGGCGCGCTCCGCCGAGACGGCGGCCAGCAAGATGCGCTATCAGATGAACCGGCTGCGGACGCTGGCGGCCAACTTCCAGCTGCAGAAAGAAGCCTCGCTGGGCAAGCATGCGCATGCCATTGCTCAGGCGCTCTGTCCGGGCGGCGCAATGCAGGAGCGCGTATACGGCGCGGTATTCTATTTTGCGCGGTACGGAATGGAGCTGGCCGAGACGCTGTGCGTACAGGCCGAAAAGACCTGCCCGGGCCATACGGCGCTGTGGCTGTAGCGCCGTTTTTTCGATTGTCCGCCGGCAGGGTTGCGATTCGCGCGGCCGTATAATTCTTCCGAATCACGCTCAAGCGCCATGAAGCCCATTTTTGTTTCTCTCGCCGCCGCGCTCCTGTTTGCCTCAACCGCTCTTGCTGAAACCACCGCGTCCTGCTCGACCGCGGGGACGGACAATCCGTTTCTCGGCATCCAGACCGTGAAGCTGTGGCCGGGCGAGCCGCCGCAGGCCAAAGGCGACGGCTGCGCCGACATTCCGACGCTGACGATCCTGTCTCCGCGGCAGGGCGCAGAGAACGGGTCGGCGGTGGTGATCCTGCCGGGTGGAGGGTATGCGCGGCTGGCCGGCGACCTCGAAGGCCGCGAAGTGGCCGACTGGTTCACGGCGCGCGGCTTCCGGGCCTTTGTGCTGGCTTACCGGCTGGCCTCCAACGGCTATCTGCTTCCTGTGCCGCTGCTCGACGCGCGGCGGGCGATCCAGACGGTTCGGGCCCGGGCGGCCGACTACCACATTGCGCCCAACCGGATCGTGCTGATCGGCTTCTCGGCCGGCGGTCACCTGGCCGCGCTGGCCGCAACCCAGCCTGTGCCGGGCGATCCAGCGGCGGCCGACCCGGTGGAGCGGGTCTCCAGCCGGCCGGACTATCTCGTGCTTGGCTACCCGTGGCTGGGCGCCATCACCACCGACACTTCGCACCTGAGCTACTGCAAGCTGTTCAACGTGATGAGCACCTGCGACCAGCTGCGCGCCGCCTACACGCCGCAGTTTTTTGTGAGCAGCTCGACGCCGCCGACCTTTATTTACCATACATTTACAGACAAAACGGTTCCCGTTGAGCAGAGCCTGGACTTCTATGAAGCGCTGGTCAGGGCCGGAGTTCCGGCGGAGATGCACATCTTTGCCAATGGGCCGCACGGAACCGGGTTGGGCAAGGGCGATCCGGCCCTGGACAAGTGGCCGGCGCTGCTCGAAAACTGGCTGCGCGCGCAGGGGCTGCTGACCGCCGACGCGGCAGCGCGCCGCTAAGCCCGTTTTCCGGAGCGGGTGGAAACCCGTCCTGCAAAATTGCGCGAGAACAGATGGCCCGGAAACTAAGAAGCGGGCCGCCAGCCCTGGGAGTGGAAGGTTTCCCAGAACCGGCTGCCCGCTGGACCCTGGACCGGGTCTAGGTGGTAATTTAAGTTTAGGCTTGTTCCGGACAAAATCAAGCCCCTTAGAGGATAAATTTCTATCTCGCTGCGACGGGCCTCCTCGGCTCGGATACGGGAAGTGCGCGCGTTGACCGTAGCGCCTGTATCTTGATACAAAAGAGTGTTCTGTCGCGGTTGAGACGCAAGCGGAAACCCGGAGCGAATCCCCTCATAAAATGGAAGTGATTCTTCAACAAGTCGGTGCGCTTCTGGTGGGCGCCATCCCTACGGCTGCGCTGTTTCTGGTTCTGGTAGTCGCCTATGAGTTCCTGGTGCATAAGCCGCTGACGGCCACGCTGGCGCGCCGCCGGGCCCTGACTCTGGGGGCCATGGAAGAGGCGCAGAAGGCGATTGCCGACGCCGAGACGCGGGCGGCCGAATACGCCGAGAAGCTGCGCAACGCGCGCGGCGAAGCATTCAAGATACGCGAGCAGCGGCTGAAGCAGTGGATGGCCGAGCGCGATGCGGCTCTGGAAGCCGCCCGCAAGGCTGCCGCAGAGAAAGTAGCGCAGGCCCGGGCTGCGGTGGAAGCCGAGGCGCAGACCGCCCGGCAGGCGATCCAGGCCTCTGCCGCCGAACTGGCCCAGATGGCTGTGCGCGCCGTGCTGCCCGCGGCTGCCGGGGGTTCCCGTTGAGTCATATTTCCCTTCCACATTCCTCGCCGCGCGCCAGCTCCTGGCGGCGTCTGGCCGGCCTGGCTCTGCTGGCCCTGCTGACCGTTGCGCCGGCCGCCGTCGCCGTTCCCGCCTTTGCGCAGGAAACCGCGGCTCATCTTTCCGGCGCCGCATACGCCAATCCTGCGGTTGCGGAAACGCCCAGGAAAGAGGAGCGCCAGGAAGAAGGTTTCCTGAACGCTCCGGTGGTGCACGAGCTGGCGGGTTTGATGCATATGAGCGAGCCTGCGGCGCGCACAACGTTTCTCGCGATTAACTTCGCCATCATTTTCTTCGCCATCGCTATCCCGCTGGCGCGGATCATGCCGAAGATCTTCCGCAGGCGCTCGGAGACTCTGCGCCAGGATCTCGACCTGGCCCGCAAAGCTACCGAGGAAGCGCGGCAGCGGCTGAGCGCAGTCGAGGCCAGGCTGGCCGGGCTCGATCGGGAGATCGCCGCATTCCGCGCGCAGGTCGAGCAGGAGAGCCTGGAAGAGGAGAAGCGGATCAAGGCTTCGATCAAAGAGGAAAGCGAGCGCATCGTCGCCGCAGCGGAGCAGGAGATTGGCGCAGCGGCGATGCAGGCGCGGCGCGCGCTGCGCGTCTTTGCGGCAGATCTGGCAATCGAGCATGCCGAGAAGCAGCTCGCGCTCACTCCGGAGACGGATCACGCGGTGATCGAGGAGTTCATCGGACATTTCGGGAAACAGGGCGCGGTTGAAAGCGCGGGCAGGGGAGGACGGCGGTAGATGGCGGCATTGATTTCCCGTTACGCCAGCGCATTTCTCGATGTGGTAACAGCCGCCGGGCTGGACACGGCGGCGATTGACCGGCAATTTGCGGATTTTCTGGCCGTCTGGCAGGAAAGCCGCGAGCTGCGCGAGGTCTTCGTCAATCCGGCTATTCCGGCGGCGCAGAAGGTCGCCGTTCTCGATAAGCTCAGCGCGAAGCTCGGCATGCAGCGCGAGCTGCGCAACCTGATCGCCGTGCTGATCCGGAACGATCGCATTGCAGACGTGGCCGAAGTCGCAGCGGCCTATCGCGGCCTGCTGCGGGAGCGGATGGGCATCAAACCGGCGGAGATTGTGACGGCGCGCGAGCTGAGCAAAGAGGAGCGCGAGGCGCTCGTGGCCGAAGTCGGCAGGCTGGCCGGAGCGAAGATCGATGCAACGTTCCGGCAGGACAGGTCGATCCTGGGCGGCGCGGTGGTGCGCATCGGCTCGACGGAGTACGACGGCTCGGTCCGCGGACGGCTGGAGCGGCTGCGCGAGCAGCTTGCGGGCTGAAGCCGGCAGGGATCGAGGGGCCGGGATAGGACCTCGCGCCTGTTCGGCTGCAAACGCAGTTTTGACTGGGATTGAGATTTCAAGATGGAGGCAGGGGCTGGGCAGAATCGGATCGGCGGCACGCAGGCAAGCGGAGAGCCGATCGCCGAAATCCGGCACCTGACCACGTAAGGAACGCAGATGGCGCAGATCAGAGCAGACGAGATTACACAACTTCTTCGCGAGCAGATCGCGAATTACGATTCGAAGGTTCAGGTCGACGAGATCGGGACCATTACATCCCTCGGTGACGGCATCGCGCGCCTGCACGGGCTCGACAAGGTCATGGCCGGCGAGCTGCTCAGCTTCCCCCACGGTGTGGCGGGCCTGGCGCTCTCGCTCGAAGAAGATCAGGTGGGCGCCGTTATTCTGGGCGAGTACACCGAGCTGAAGGAAGGCGACGAGGTGCGGCGCACGGGCAGGATTCTCTCGGTGCCTGTGGGCGAAGCGATGATTGGCCGCGTGGTGAACGCGCTCGGCCAGCCGATCGACGACAAGGGCCCGATCGCTACCACGCAGACATTGCCCGTGGAGCGTCTGGCGCCCGGCATCATCGACCGCCAGCCGGTGCGGGAGCCGATGGCTACGGGCCTCAAAGCGATCGACGCCATGATTCCCATCGGCCGCGGCCAGCGCGAGCTGGTCATTGGCGACAGGCAGACCGGCAAGACCGCCGTCCTGCTCGACACCATCATTAACAACGCAAAGAACAACCTGATCTGCATCTACTGCGCCATCGGCCAGAAGCGCTCGTCGATTGCGCAGGTGGTGCAGACGCTGACCGAAGCCGGAGCCATGGGCCACACGATCATTGTGGCCGCGTCGGCGTCCGAGCCGGCGCCGATGCTCTATCTGGCTCCCTACGCCGCCACGGCCCTGGGCGAGTACTTCCGCGACAACGGCAAGCATGCGCTGATCATCTATGACGATCTCTCCAAGCACGCAGCATCGTACCGCGAGATCTCGCTGCTGCTGCGCCGTCCGCCGGGCCGCGAGGCATATCCGGGCGATGTCTTCTATCTCCACTCGCGGCTGCTGGAGCGCTCGGCCAAGCTCAGCGATGCAAAGGGCGGAGGCTCGCTGACGGCGCTGCCGGTCATCGAAACGCAGGCGGGCGACGTTTCGGCCTACATTCCGACAAACGTGATCTCGATCACCGACGGGCAGATCTTCCTTGAAACCGACCTGTTCAACTCCGGCGTCCGCCCGGCGGTGAACGTGGGCCTTTCGGTCTCCCGCGTGGGCTTTTCGGCGGCCATCAAGGCGGTCAAGCAGGTCGGCTCCACGCTCAAGCTCGATCTGGCGCAGTACCGCGAGCTGGCGGCCTTCGCGCAGTTCGGCTCCGATCTCGATCCGCTGACGCAGAAGCAGCTCAATCGCGGCCAGCGGCTGACGGAACTGCTCAAGCAGCCGCAGTTTCATCCGCTTACCTGGCAGCAGCAGGTGGTGGTGCTGTTCGCCGGCACGCAGGGCTATCTGGACGACCTCAGGGTCGAAGACATCCGCGCCTTCGAGGACGGCCTGCATAGCTACTTCGAGGGTTCGCAGCAGGCGCTGTTGAACGACCTGACGCAGAAGAAGCAGCTCGACGACGACCTGCGCAACCGTCTGCACGCCGCCATCAGGGAGTACAAGGAGGGGTTTGTCGCCGAACGGCAGGCTGTGCACAGTTCGTAGCAGGGCGGTTTCGATCCGCCGCAAAGAAGGAACGGATTCACTGCGAACTAGCAACTGCGACCCGGGAACTCAACTATGGCAAACGTCCTCGACTTACGACGCCGCATCCGCAGCGTGAAGAATACGCGGCAGATTACCAAGGCCATGAAGATGGTCTCGGCGGCCAAGCTGCGCCGCGCGCAGGAGCGGGCGCTGGCTGCGCGGCCCTACGCGCGCATGATCGCCAGCGTTCTCGAATCGCTCACCCGCCGCGTGGACATCTTCGACGAAAAAACCGGCAATCTGGCGCATCCGCTGTTCGTCACGCGGCCGGAGAAGCGCATTCTGCTGGTTGTCGTCAGCGGCGACAAGGGGTTTGCCGGCGCTTTCAACTCAAACATCCTGAAAACGGCCTATCAGTTCATCGCCGGCAATCCGGACAAGGAAATCGACCTTGTGGCCGTGGGCCGCAAGGGCCGCGACCAGCTGCGGCGGCGCTATCCGGTGGCCGCCTATCGCGAGCACGCCGGCGAGCATGGCGTGCAGCAGGTGCGCGAAGCGCGCAAGGGGCCGGTGGAGGTAACCGGCGACTATCCAGGCATGCTGACCAATCTGGAGGAGTCGCGCGTTCAGGAGCTGGCCCACAGCATCGTCTCGCGCTACGTGCGCGAGGAGATCGACGCCGCCTATATCGTCTACAACGAGTTCAAGTCGGTGATCGCGCAGCGTCTGGTGGTGGAGCAACTGCTGCCGCTGATGGAAGTGGGCAGGCAGCGGATTGCGGGGGCGGTCGAGCCCGGGCTGGAAGAGCGCGAGCGCGCGGGCGCAGCGGCGCGAAGCGCAGGCATCGAGCTGGAACCGGCGGATACGGCCGAGGCCGAGGAAGAGTCCAAAAAGTTCGGCACGTCCAATGTGGACTACATTTACGAGCAGAAGCCGGAGGAGCTGTTCGCCGGCCTCTTGCCGCAGTACATCTTCGCCATGCTGTATCACGCGATGACGGAATCGGTGGCCGCCGAGCACGCGGCCCGCATGACGGCGATGGACTCGGCAACCAATAACGCCTCGGAGATGATCGACTCGCTCACGCTGCACATGAACCGCGTGCGCCAGGCGGCCATCACCAAGGAGATTATCGAGATTGTGAGCGGCGCGGCGGCGCTGTAGCGTTTTTTACGGAGCCCGGTTGAGCGGGCTGTGGGGAAAGTTTCGAGTTCGAGAAGGCAGACATGGCAGAAAACATCGGCAAAGTGATTCAGGTCTCCGGCCCGGCCGTGGACGTTCAGTTCGAAGAGGCGAAGATGCCTCCCATTTACCAGGCGCTGCGCGTCGTCAGCGACGGTTTCAACGTTCCCGCGCCCATCAATGTAATCCTCGAAGTGCAGCAGCACCTGGGCGAGGGCCGCGTGCGCACCGTGGCTATGGAAGCGACCGACGGCATGGTTCGCGGCATGAAGGCCATCGATCTTGGCGGGCCGATCCGCGTGCCGGTGGGAAAGGAGACGCTGGGCCGCGTGATCAACGTCATCGGCGAACCGGTTGACGAGCTGGGCCCCATCGGCGAGCAGAAGCGCAACCCGATTCACCGTCCTGCTCCGCTGTTCGACGAGCAGTCGACGCGGGAAGAGATGTTCGAGACCGGCATCAAGGTCATCGATCTCATCCAGCCGTTCCTGAAGGGCGGCAAGATCGGCCTGTTTGGCGGCGCCGGCGTGGGCAAGACGGTCGTCATCATGGAGCTGATCAACAACGTGGCCAAGAATCACGGCGGCTACTCCGTGTTTGCCGGCGTGGGCGAGCGCACCCGCGAGGGCAACGACCTTTGGCTCGAAATGACCGAAAGCGGCGTCATCAAGCCCGGCAAGTGGCAGGAGTCGAAGTGCGCGCTGGTTTACGGCCAGATGACCGAGCCGCCCGGAGCGCGCCTGCGCGTGGCCCTTACCGGACTCACCGTTGCGGAATATTTCCGCGACCAGGAAGGCGCCGACACGCTTCTGTTCATCGACAACATCTTCCGCTTCACGCAGGCAGGCTCCGAAGTATCGACGCTGCTGGGCCGCATGCCTTCGGCCGTGGGTTACCAGCCCAACCTGGCCACGGAAATGGGCGAGCTGCAGGAGCGCATCACTTCGACAAGCAAGGGTTCGGTGACCTCGGTGCAGGCCGTTTACGTGCCCGCCGACGATCTTACCGATCCGGCGCCGGCGACGACCTTTGCTCACCTGGACGCGACGACGGTTTTGAGCCGTCCGCTGTCGGAGCTGGGAATCTATCCGGCGGTCGATCCGCTGGCTTCCACTTCGCGCATTCTTACGGCGCGCGTCGTCGGCCAGGAGCACTACGACGTGGCTCAGGGCGTCAAGAAGATTCTGCAGCGGTATAAGGATCTGCAGGACATCATCGCCATTCTCGGCATCGACGAGCTCTCCGAGGACGATAAACTGACGGTCGCCCGGGCGCGAAAAGTACAGAAATTCCTCTCGCAGCCCTTCCACGTCGCCGAGCAGTTCACCGGCATTCCGGGCCGCTATGTGAAGATCGCCGACACGGTGCGGAGTTTCAAAGAGATCATTGAAGGCAAGCACGACGACGTTCCCGAGCAGGCGTTCTATATGAAGGGCGGCATCGAGGAAGTGCTCGAAACGGCTGAGAAGCTCAAGGCGAGCGTGTAACCGAAGGAACTGCAATGGCTGAAGCGACATCCAATCAACTCCGCGTCCGCCTGGTGACTCCCGAGCGAACGCTCTTCGAGCAGACAGCCGCGGCCGTGGAGCTGCCGTCAAAGTCCGGCTACATGGAGGTGCTCTACGGGCACGCTCCGCTGCTGGCCGAACTGGGCGCGGGCGATGTAACCGTGCACGGCGCAGCCGGCGAGGGCGCCGAACAGACCATCCGCTATAACGTCAGCTGGGGGTTCGTGGAAGTGCTTCCCGACCGGGTAACGATTCTGGCCAACAACGCCCTCCGGCCCGAAGAGATCGATGTGGCCAGAGCCGAGCGCGAGCTGCAGCACGGCCAGGAACTCTGGAAGAAGGCCGGCGACAGCGAAGAGGCGTACGACGAAGCGCTGCAGGTGATCGCCGAGGCCGAAGCCAGGATCGCCTCGACCCAGGCGGCAAAAGCGCACTGATCCCGGACTCTCCCTCACCCATTCAAGAAGCCCTGTTCGGCCAGAGCAGGGCTTTTTCGTTTCCGGCTCTGGCCTGCCCGCGGCACATCCCGGCAGCGCCGGTCGCACAATCGCCGTAAATCGAAGCTGCGGCTGGCCCGCCGGTCGCCCGCTCCCCGATCCGGGACGGATGTCATTGATCAAATGAGCTTTATCGGGGTGCATTTGCCTGCCGATTTCAGGCAATCTCCGGAAAATCGAACGGAGTAGGTCGACAGGGGCCTGCACAGCAGACCAAACTTCTGCGCGACAGATCCGACCGAGGATTGCGGATTGGAGGTTTTGATTATTTATCTTTTTATTTTCATGTATTTACAAGAAAATTTATAAATATGATATTAATTGACTCATATTTTATGAATCTTTTGTGCTATAGTTTTATCAGATCAGCTGAGCGGTCGGGATTCCACCTCCCGCCCTGAAATTTTTGATGCAATTAGGAGGAAGACTATGGCAATCACTCGCTGGGACCCCTTCCGGGAAGTACAGGCTCTGCAGAATCGAGTCAACTCGCTTTTCCGCGACATGAGCGGCGAAAACGATCCATTGGCGGCAGCCAGCTTCGCTCCGCCGGTTGATATTTACGAGGATGACAAGAAGGTGGTGCTCAAGCTGGAAGTGCCGGGCGTCGACGAGAAGGACCTGGACGTGCGCATGGAGAACCATACTCTGACCGTCAAGGGCGAGCGCAAGATGGAGAAGGAGGAAAAGGAAGAGAACTTCCATCGTATCGAGCGGCGCTACGGCAGCTTCTTCCGCGCCTTCACGCTGCCTTCAACGGTCGATGCGGAGAACATCAAGGCCGAGTACCGCAACGGCGTGCTGAAGCTGGATCTGGCCAAGAGGCCCGAAGCGCAGCCGAAGCAGATCAAGGTGAACGTGGCGGCGTAATCGGCGCTGACGGCAAAGCGCCGCAAGCCCCGGCTCCGGCTGGCCTGGATCGGGGGGGCGGCGCCTTCAACGCGCCGGGCGCAGATCGGTTCCGGCGCGTTTGTTTTTTGTCAGGGATTCAAGAAACAAAAAATTTATCAGGGCGCGACTGGACGCTGGCCTGGCGAAGGATCAAGCTAGGAGCTGGAGGACGGCAGCCTGGAGCGGAACATGGCGATTCGTTGGGATAAGTTTACGGTCAAGTCGCAGGAGGCGATGCAGCAGGCGCAGGCGCGAGCCGCCGAACTCGGCAACCCCGAGATACAGCCGGTCCATCTCCTGCTGGCGCTGGTTGAGGACCGCGAGGGAGTGATTCCCGCGGTGCTTGAGAAGATCGGCGTGCCGGCCGAGCGGCTGGAGAGCGAGCTGCATGCGATCGAGCAGAAGCTGCCGCGGGTGTCGGGCGCAGCGAGCCAGCCGGGCCTGAGCAATGCGCTGAACCGTGCGCTGGACCAGGCCTTTAAGGAAGCCGCGAACTTTCGCGACGAGTATGTTTCCACCGAACACCTCCTGCTGGGCATAGCGCAGCTGAAGGGCGACGCCGCGCGCGATGCGCTGGCCGCGGCCGGCGCTGCGCATGACGCGATTCTGCAGGCGCTGACCGCAGTGCGCGGTTCGCAGCGCGTGACGGACCAGAATCCGGAGGCCAAGTTCCAGGCTCTTGAAAAATACGCCAAGGACCTGACGGAGCTGGCGCGGCGCGGCAAGCTCGACCCGGTGATCGGCCGCGACGAGGAGATCCGCCGCGTGATCCAGGTGCTGAGCCGCCGCACCAAGAACAACCCGGTGCTGATTGGCGAGCCGGGCGTGGGGAAAACGGCGATTGTCGAGGGGCTGGCGCGGCGCATCGTCTCCGGCGACGTGCCGGAGACGATGCGCGACAAGCGCGTGGTTGCGCTCGATCTGGGCTCGATGCTGGCGGGCGCAAAATACCGCGGCGAGTTCGAGGACCGGCTGAAGGCCGTGCTCAAGGAGATCGAGGAGTCAAACGGGCAGATCGTGCTGTTTATCGACGAGCTGCACACGCTGGTGGGCGCGGGCGCGGCCGAGGGCGCCATCGATGCGAGCAACATGCTGAAGCCGGCATTGGCGCGCGGCGAGCTGCGCGCGATCGGCGCGACTACGCTCAACGAGTACCGCAAGTACATCGAGAAGGATGCTGCGCTCGAGCGGCGCTTCCAGATTGTCTACGTGGGCGAGCCAACCGTGGAGGACACGATCGCCATCCTGCGCGGCCTCAAAGAGCGCTATGAGTCGCACCACAAGGTGCGCATCAAGGACTCGGCGATTGTGGCCGCGGCTACGCTCTCGCACCGCTACATCAGCGACCGCTTTCTGCCGGATAAGGCCATCGACCTTGTGGATGAGGCGGCTGCATCGCTCGCCATTCAGATCGGCTCGGTGCCGACGGAGATTGACCAGCTTGAGCGCGAGGCGACTTCGCTGGAGATCGAGCGCGAGGCGCTGAAGCGCGAGACCGATCCCAACAGCCGCGAGCGGCTCGAGGAGGTGGAGCGGGATATCGCCACACTGCGCGAGCAGATTACGGCGCTGCGCGCGCGCTGGACGAAGGAACGCGACGCGCTGACGCGGATCAGCGATTTGAAAAAGCAGATCGATGCGCTGCGCTTTGAGGCCGAGGAGCAGACGCGCCGCGGCCAGCTCGAACGCGCTGCGCAGATACAGTACGGCGAGCTTCCCAGGCTGGAGCGCGAGCTGCGGGAGCTGAACAGAATCCAGGACGGAGCCGCCGGCGGCCCGCGCATGCTCAAGGAGGAAGTGGACGAGGAGGATATTGCCAGGATCGTGAGCAAGTGGACGGGCATTCCGGTGAGCCGGATGCTCGAGGGCGAGGTGAAAAAGCTGGTGCACATGGAAGAGAGACTGCGCGAGCGCGTGGTTGGCCAGGACGAGGCGTTGAATACGGTGGCCAATGCCATCCGCCGCTCCCGCGCCGGACTGAGCGATCCGAAGCGGCCGATCGGTTCGTTTATTTTCCTTGGGCCGACGGGCGTGGGCAAGACCGAAACTGCGCGCGCGCTGGCCGAGTTCCTCTTCGACGACGAGCAGGCGATGGTGCGCATCGACATGAGCGAGTACATGGAGAAGCACGCTGTGGCTCGGCTCATCGGCGCGCCGCCGGGATATGTGGGCTACGACGAGGGCGGGCAGTTGACGGAGGCCATCCGCCGCCGGCCGTATGCGGTGATCCTGTTTGATGAGATCGAGAAGGCGCACCCGGATGTCTTCAACATCCTGCTGCAGGTGATGGACGACGGGCGGCTGACAGACGCGAAGGGCCGCACGGTGGACTTCAAGAACACGGTGCTGATTATGACTTCGAACCTCGGCGCTGTCTTCCTGAGCGCCGACGGATTGAAGACCGATCATGACTTCGAGATCGCGCGCGAGAGCGTGATGCGGGTAGTGCGCGAGCACTTCCGGCCGGAGTTCCTGAACCGCGTGGACGATATCGTGCTCTTCCGTCCGCTGGGCCATGCGCAGATGAGCCAGATTCTCGAGCTCAGGCTGAACGAAATTCGCAAGCTGCTCGAAGACCGCGCTATCTCGCTCGAACTCACCGCGCCTGCGCGCCAGCTCATTCTGGCTGCGGGCTCGGATGCGGCTTACGGCGCGCGGCCGCTGAAGCGCGCGCTGCAGCGCATGGTGCAGGATCCGCTGGCGATGAAGATCCTCGACGGCGAAATTCTGAACGGCTCGCACGTGCGGATTGACGTCGACCGGCACTCGAACCGGCTGCTCTTCGAGCCGATGGGCCGCGAGGCGATGGCCTGAGAGCCGGCAGGCCGGCGGCGCGAAAGCGGCAGGCTCTCCCGGCGTGCGGAGCCTGGTGTTTTCAGGCGGGCGCGGGAGCAACAGAATTACTGGCGCAACTCGACCAGAGTCGCTCCCATGCCGCCTTCATTCTGCGGAGCTTCTTCGATGCCGGCAACGTGCGGGTGCTTTTTGAGGAATTCCCGCACGCCGCGGCGGAGGATGCCTGCACCGTGGCCGTGGATGACGCGCACCCGCGGCAGGCCCGCCAGAAAGGCGCGGTCGAGATATTTTTCCAGCTCTTCGGTGGCTTCATCCACGGTGCGTCCGATGAGGTTGATCTCCATGCGCATCTCATCGGTATTTGCACTGGTCACCGAGACGTGGACGTTCTTTTGCCGGCTGGCGGCGGCCAATGGACTTGTCGCCTGAGCCGTCGGAGGGTTCGCCGCGCGCAGCACTTCGGCAATGTCGTCGCGCTTCACGCGCATCTTGATCGTGCCCAGAGCAACCTCGAAGACATCTTTTTCCACTTCGCGCTGCACAGTCGCGATCCTGTTCATCGACCTCAGCCGCACTTGATCGCCGGCGGCGACATGGCGGACGATATGCGGCTGGGCATTGGCATCGCCCTGATCGGCGCCGGTGCGGTGCGCGACTACGGTCTGATTGAAGCTCTCCTGAAACTCACGCCGCAGGCGGCTGATGCGGCGCTCGGCTTCTTTCGAGAGCTTCTGCTGTGCGGCGCGGTCTTCAATGGCGCGCACGTTCTCGCGCATCTGAAATTCGAAATCCCTGAGCAGAGAGGCCAACTTGTTTTCGAGTCCGCGCACGTGGTTGCGCATCTCGACGTCGCCTTCGCGAGCCAGTTTTGCGCGCTCCTGATTGAGTGCGTACTGCTGCTCGCGCGCTTTTTTCCTTTCCTGGTCAAGTTCTGCGAGTTCGGAATGGAGCCGGTCGAGGAACTTTGCGATATCGGCCTGCTGCGAGCCCAGCCGCTCACGCGCGGCAGAGATGATCTCGCGATTCAGCCCCAGCCGCTCTGCTGTCTGGATGCCCGCCGACGCGCCGGGCACGCCGAGATGAAACCGGTAATTCGGCACGAGGGTGCGCTCATCCACGCCGGCTGCGGCGTTGCGCACGCCCGGCGTGTTCGCTGCGTAGACCTTGAGCGAGGTGTGGTGGGTGGAGATCAGCGTCCATGCGCCGGCCTTCAGAAAGAAATGAGCCACGGCCACGGCAAGCGCCGCGCCCTCTTCAGGATCGGTGGCCGAGCCCAGCTCGTCGAGGAGCACCAGCGAGCGGTCATTGGCGAGGCGCGAGAGCCGGTCGAGGTTTGCGATGTGCGCGGAGAAGGTCGAGAGCGCGGCCTCGATCGATTGTGCGTCGCCGATGTCGGCCAGGAAGGCTGTAAAAACGGGAAAACTCGCCTTGGCGGCAGGAACCGGAATGCCGGCCTGGGCCATCATGGCCAGCAGCGCCGTGGTCTTGAGAGCAACGGTCTTGCCGCCGGTGTTTGGGCCGCTGATGATGAGCTGCCGCTCGGCGGCGGTGAGCTCCAGCATGAGCGGGACGATCTGGCCGCCGGTGGAGCGCAGGCGCTTTTCGAGAAGAGGATGGCGTGCGCTCTCGAGGTGCAGGCGATCCGCTTCAAACGCCGGCGCCACGCAATCGAAGTCGCGCGCAAACCGCGCCCTCGCCAGCAGACTATCGACCGCGGCCAGCACGCGCGCGCCGGCTATGAGGCTGTCGGCATACCCGGCTACCTGGCTGGTGAGCGCGACAAAAATACGATGAATCTCTTCCTGCTCTTCTTCGAGCAGCCGCACAAGCTCGTTATTCTGCTCGATGGTTTCGAGCGGTTCGACGTACACGGTCTGGCCTGAAGAACTGGCGCCGTGTATGACGCCTGAGACGCGGCGCTTGAGCTCCGCGCGCACGGGAATGACGAAGCGCTCGCCGCGAATGGTGATGAGATCCTGCTGCGCGGAGCCCTCGTCGGATAGCCTGCGCAGGGCCGCGCGGAGACTCTCTTCAATCAGTCTTTGCTGCCGCTCCTGCTCGCGGCGCAGGCGGCTCAGCTCCGGTGAAGCGTCGCCGGCGAGCGAGCCGTCGGGCTGGATTTTGCGCTCGATGGATTCGGCCAGCGAGCGAAGACTCATGTTCAGCGCTGCCGAGAGTTCGGTCAAGCCGGGCAGCCTGCCGGCCACGCGCGCGGGCGGCTCGCGCAGGAGCGCCTGCCAGGCTGCGACATCGTTTGCCAGCCGGGCTATGGCCTGCAGCTCCGCGGCTTCGAGCGCCGCTTCGGGGATTCGCGCTTTGGCCGCCAGTTGCGCAGGATCGAAAAGCCCTCCCAGCGGGATCGAAACCTGCTCTTCGAGCAACAGCCGCACTTCGGCTGCCAGCTGGTGCTGGCGCGCGATCCACTGCTGGTCCGCGGAGGGTTGCAGGGCTAAAATCGCCGCGCGGCCAACGGGCGAGGCGGCATAGCCGGAAACGAGACCCAGCAGCGGCTCCCACTCGAGCGCAGCCCGGTCGGCGTGCGCGACCGGGGATGGGATGGGATCGAGGAGCGGCATGCTTCGATTATTGCAGCGGCGCAGCGCCGCGTACTGCCGCTTCGCCGGGTTTTTCGCCTGGTATGACGCCGCCCCTGCAGCCATCGGACGCCGGGCAGGTTGATGAATCCTGACGCAGCGGATTGCCGCGCACGATGCGGCGCGGTCCTTAGCTTGCGCCGGAGCCGGCGGTTGCCGGCGTGGATGAGGAAGACCCGGATGACGATTCCGACGAAGCAGGTTTTTCGCTCGCGGCCGGTTTGCCGTCGGCAGCGCTTTTCGCTTCTGCCGTGCTCGACTCCGTCGATGAGCCGCCGGATTTCGAAGCGTAATCGGTCACATACCAGCCTGCCCCTTTGAACTGCAGTCCGGGCGCGGTCAGCGGGCGCTCCAGCGCGCCGCCGCACTTGGGGCACTCAGTCTCCGGCGCAGAGTCGAAGCTTTGAATTTTTTCAAATCGATAGCCGCACTTTGTGCAGCGATATGGATAGAGAGGCAAGGATCCTTTACCCCCGGGAAGTTTCAACCTGCTTCTATTGTAGCGAGCGGGCTCGGCTCCGGGCAGCTTCGGCCCGTTTGAACAGAGTCCTGAAGGTCATTGCCTGGCTGCCGCGCTTCCGCTAAGGGACACGTATGGGAACCGAGGCGCTCTCGTTCTCCCAGGCAAGCGTCAGCGTCCCGCGGTCGTTCCCCTGCGGGGTGATGGTGTACTTCAGGTCTTCGACCAGAGCAGGCGGATTGGCCATGTTCATCTTTACGCGGCCCAGATCCTTGGTCTTGTCGTAATTGAGTCCCCACTCGCCGGTATCTTTGCTGACTACCAGGGTCCACTGCGCGGGGTCGGAGATATCGACGAAGAGCGTATAGTTGCCTGCCGGCACATGCAGGTCGCCCAGTTGGATGTCGCCGTCGGTGGAGAGCGCCGTGGCGGCGTTGGCGCCGGCGCGCCAGAAGGGATAATCCTTGTCGTGGCTGATGAGGCCGTCCCTGGTAAAGATGTGGCCCTGGCGTCCGCGTACGCGCGGCGAGCTGTAGACGATGGTGATGTTTGTGCTGCCGATTTTCGCTGTTTCGGTTTCTCTGGGACTGGCCG
>DATGLJ010000299.1:0-11739 GCA_035294185.1 Occallatibacter sp.
TTTCGCAGCGCCAGGATCTCGCGCATCGTCCGCGGGCTCAGCGGCCTTCGCGCCCACTCCTTGACCGCCGCAAAATGTATCCGGTCGACAAGCGGCTGGGTCATTCGGCGCGCGTTCCCGACGCCTGTTCCCTGCCGTCCGCTCTCGGCGGCGAGCAGCGCCCGCCAGCGCGGTTCCACCACCCAGCCGATCTGCCAGCCGGGGTGGACGGCGCGCAGCGCCGTTACAGCGGGCAAAGCGTGCAGGATATCGCCCATGGCGCCGAGGCGGACGATAAGAACGCGAAGATTGGAGAGGCTGCGCAAAGTTAATTTTCGCATAGCCCCGGGCGCGGCCGGCCGGCCGTTTCTGCGGATACGGCCTAGCGTTTCAGGATATCGATCGGCTCAGTGAAATCGGTGACGCGGATGTGCTTTGCAAGCGCCGGATGCTGGCGCTGCAGGGCCAGAAACATCTCCCAGGCAACGCGCCGGTAGCTGAAGTGGCCGGCCGGCGCAGAGCGCAGTTCGGCGATGTACTGGGCTTCGGCAAAGTCCATCTTGAACAGGCTGCGGACGCGCGTGGCCAGCGGCAGCAGGTAGAGGGCCGACTGGGCGGCTTCGGGCGCTGCTCCGGCGGCGATGCGCCGGCTGGCGGCATGAGCCGATTCGACCGCCGAGCGGTAGTCGTCGAGCGCGCCGGCTTCGGCGAGGATATCGACTCCCGCCGGCAGGTCGCCGGAGCCCGGCAATTCGTAGCCATGCGCATCGGTAAAGCCCTGCACGATCTGCGTGCAGCGGCGATGGCGGTGCATGTCGCGGAATGCGCCGATGTCCATCAGCAGATCGAAGCGCAGAGCGGCGCCGGCGTGGAAGGCGCGCAGCGCCTCGTCGTGGCGGCCTCGATGCCGGAAGCCAAGATCGACCAGCTCGGCTACGCGCGCCGCCGGAAGACCGGCGACCAGGTCGCGAATCCGCCGGTAAGGATGATGGCTCGCCGAATAGAGCAGCGTGGCGGCGATCTCGACTTCGAGAGATTCGGTGCGCTCGACCAGATCGACCGCCGCGTAAGGCGGCCCTTCGCAGGGAAGCTCTGCAAGAACCTCGGCTGCAGCCTGGGCAAGCTCCCTGCGGGTTTCGATTTCATACGGGTTGGGCTGCGCGTACTTGACCAGCGTGGGCGCGGTGCGGACCTCGCGCCCGAAGACCTGCGCGGCTTCGGCGGCAAGTTCGGCCGCAGCGTCATGTTGTATTGCAGCGAGCTTTTCGACAAAGGCGCTGGCGGCCTGCGCGTTCACATTCCACGCCGGCCCGCTGGCCGCTTCGCGCAGCCTGCGCCCAAGATCGCGAATTTCGGCGGCCGGATGGGAGAGCAGCCGCGAAACCTGCGTCTCGAGCGTCCGCGCACTTACGATCTGCCCGAGCGAAGTGTTTGTGGCCAGAGGCAAAAGGTATCTGGCTACGTCAAAAGCCCGCGCCCGGAGCGTCCGCTCGTAACTCTCCGGCTTCATCTCCTCCGGCCGCCGAACGCGCTGCCGCAGCACTTCGAGCACCGCCGCGGTGGTGCGCTGGTAAGCCTGGTTCAGGTTGGCGACCGTCTCGGCAAACAGCCGCTCCGAGCCGCTGTCGGAGCCGAAATCAGGCAGGTACCAGCCCGACTCGAGGAAGTTCTGGTAGCGGGTGGAGCGCTCCTGTCCGTCCCAGCGCTGCTCGTCGGCCAGCACCAGCGCGGCCAGCAGGCTCAACCGCTCCACGGCAAAAGCGATATGGGCCAGGTCGGCAATCGAGCGATGGCCGTATTGAAAATAGAAGGTGTTGAGAAACTGCTCGGCGCGCTGGGCGCCGATCTCGCGCAGCGACTCCCGCATCGAAAGCGATGAGCGGGAATATTTGGCCATAGCGAAGGCCAGCACCTCGGGGTCTGCGCCGTGAACGGCAAAAACCTCGGTCGCGTTGCGTGAACCTGGAGAAACAAAAGATTTGCTGGACATTGCGCGGGTCTCGCGAACAGAATACGGCATAGGAGTCCCGGCACATTGAGGAATACGCCACCGGCTGCGTCCTGCCTCTAGGTTCTCGCGTCTAAGTGTAAGGATTAATCGGCTGCACCTTTCGTGTGAATCGCAGATAGCAACCGCTCCAGCCGGAGGGCTTGTGCAGCAGTATATGTTCCGGACCTCGAATACGCCGCGGCCATTGCCGAAGGGCCGCTGGGCCATGGCTCAGCGGTGGAACGACCTGCTTTTTGCGCATTGGCCGCTGGCCGCTGCGCAAATTTCACCTCTGTTGCCCGAGTGGCTCGACGTCGATACGTTTCAGGGCTCGGCATGGCTGGGCGCGGTGCCGTTCTGGCTGGATCGCGTAAAGTTTCGCAGAATGCCGCCCATCCCCGGGGCGCGAAGCTTCCCTGACCTGAACCTGCGCACTTATGTGCGCGACCGGCTCACCGGCTCGCCGGGCATTTACTGCTTTTCGCTCGACGCAAGCAGCCTGATCGCCGTGGGCCTGGCGCGCACCGTCTGTCACCTGCCCTACCACTGGGCGGAGATGTGGCTGGAGCAGCGCTCCGACCGCGAGTTCGCCTTCTACAGCCGCCGCCGGCTCGCCAACCGGCCCGTGATCTTCAAGGCCCGGTATCGCGGGCTTGGACCGCGCGAATCCCAGATGCGCCCTGGCTCCTTCGAACACTTCATTACTGAGCGCTCCTGCCTGTTCAGCGCCAACCGCGCCGGCCAGCCCATCCGCGCCAGCCTCCACTACATTCCCTGGCCGCTCGAAGACGCCGAAGCCGAGATCGAGCGCAACGACCTGGCCGCTTCCATCGGCCTCGAACTGCCCGGGACCGAGCCCGTGCTGCATTACTCGCGGCGGCTGGCCGTCTACATCTGGCCGCCGGAGCCGGTGCGGCCCGCCCTGGCCGCGCACCCGGTTCACGCGGCGGCTTCGCCGGTGGGGTGAAAGCCCGGCGGCCTGCTCCGGCGGTGAAATAAAATCGGAAGAATGACAGGCTTGAACGAACGGATTGCCCTGGTAACGGGAGCTTCCCAGGGGATTGGCCGCGCCTGCGCGCTTGAGCTGGCGCGGGCCGGAGCCACCGTGGCGCTGGCGGCGCGGAATGAGAGCAAGCTGGCCGATGCGGTCGCCGAGATTGAAGCCGCCGGCGGCAGGGCTGCGGCCTTCGCGCTCGATATTGCCAGCGAGGAATCGATCAGGAGCTGCGCCAGATCGATTCTCGATCGCTTCGGCAAGGTCGAAATTCTTGTCAATAACGCCGGCATCACGCGCGACGGCCTCATGCTGCGCATGAAGCGCGCCGACTGGGACGATGTGCTGGCGACCAACCTGACCGGGGCCTTTCTGCTGACTCAGGCCCTGCTCGGCGCCATGCTCAAAAACCGCTGGGGACGCATCGTCAACATCACCAGCGTAGTGGGCCGCACCGGTCAGGCCGGCCAGGCAAACTATGCGGCATCGAAGGCCGGCATGATCGGCATGACTCGCTCGATGGCGCGCGAGGTAGCGTCGCGCGGAATCACCGTCAACGCGGTCGCGCCCGGCTACATTGAAACGCCCATGACCGCCGTGCTGGACGAAAAGCAACGCGCCGCCATGATGGCGGCCATTCCACTGGGCCGGCCGGGAACCGACCGGGAGATTGCGCAGGCCGTGACCTTTCTTGCTTCAGAAGCCGCCGCCTACATCACCGGCCATGTGCTCGATGTGAACGGCGGCATGTACATGGGCTGAAGAAGCTCAGCTTCCTCGCCGGAATTCCGGGGATCGATCCGCATCGCGGCGCCGCTCCCCGGGAATCATTCATGGAGCCGTTCGTGCAGAGTCTTATCGCAGTCGATTGGATGATCCTGCTGATCTACTGCTTCTTTGCGATCAGCATGGGGCTCGGCCTGCGGCAATATCTTGCCACAGGCGACGATTACCTGCTCGGCGGCCGCACGCTGCCGGCGTGGCTCTGCGGCCTGGCCATGACCGGCGCCAGCCTGGGCGCGCTGGAGGTGCTGGCCATGGGCGGCGCTGCGGCCCAATTCGGTCCGGCCAGCGTATGCTTCTTCAGCCTGGGCTCGGTCCTTCCGCTCGTCCTTGCCGGCCTCTATCTTGTGCCGCTCTATTATGCTTCGGGGGCCCATTCGCTGCCCGACTATCTGGGCCTGCGCTTCGGCGCAGGCGTCCGGCCGCTCGCCGCAGCGCTCTATCTTGCCGTAAACCTGCTCTGCGCGGCGGTCGCATTCTATGTCATGGCGCGCGCAGTCGCCGCGCTGCACGTATTCGATATCTTCCTGCACACGCAAACCGTAGGCAGCGCGGGAGCACAGGCGCTGTTGATCGGAATTGCCGCCGCCATCGTGCTTATCTTCCTGCTCACCGGCGGACTGGCGGCTACCCTGTACGCGCAAGCGATGCAGTTCCTCGTGCTCATGGCCGGGTTGCTGCCTATGGTGCTGCTGGGGCTCAGGCAAGCCGGCGGCTGGAGCGGCCTGAAATCCTCGCTTTCCGCCGCGCAATTCGCGGCGCAGTGGCATGGCCTGCACCCGGGCGGCCTTGGCGCCGCGGCGCTGGCCGCCGGGGTGGGCATCGTGCTCACCGCCGGATCGTGGTGCACCGACCAGAGCCTGCTGCAGGCGCCCATGGCCGCGGAAACCCCTGCCGCCGCTCGCCGCGCATCGCTGATTGCCGCCGCCGTACGGGCGCTCGTCCCGGTTGTTCTGGTGCTTCCCGGCGTGATCGCCATTGCGCTGCCCACCCCGCAAAGCACCACCTTTGTGCGCACGGAAAACGGCGCAATCTATCACGAAATCACCGTGGTGCCGCAGGCGGCCGAAGCTGGCCGGGGGCTGGTCCCGGCGCGCACCGATTCTGTGGGCGATCCGCTGGGCGGCGCGATCGAGCGCGATGCCAGCGGCCATACTTTGTTGCATTACGGCCTGGCTACGCCCAACCTGCTCGTCCACGATCTGCCCAACGGCCTGCTCGGCCTTGCGCTGTCTGCCCTGCTTGCCTGCCTTACAGGCGGCGTGGCCGCGCGCGTTGCAGCGTGCAGCACAGTCTTTACCCTCGATCTGTGGCAGCCGTTGCTCGGTGGCGAGCCTGCCGCGCGGAGATCGATCCTCGCCGGACGGCTCGCAGGGCTGGGCGCTGTCATCATTGCGGCCGCCCTCGGCTGCGCCATGTTGCGGCTGCGCGGAATGCCGGACGCGGTCGATCTGCTGGTTCTCTCGCTGGCCATTCTTGCCGCCCCGCCTGTCGCCACCTTTGCGCTCGCCGCATACTGGCCCCGCGCCACCGGCGCCGGAGCGCTCGCCGGGCTGCTGGCCGGCTTTGCCGCCGCTGTGGCGCTTTACGGCCTCACGCTGCCGGCCGATGCACCCCGTGGCCTGGCCGGCGGCTGGATCGGCGCGGCGCACCGATATGCCGGAATCGCAACGCAGGGCTTCTGGATTGCTGTCTGCGCCATGGCTGCTAACCTGCTGCTGACTGTCGCGGTCAGTCTTCTCCCCGCTCGCAGCCCGCACGAGGAGACGGATGTTACGGGCCAGGCGCCGGAAAGCGTCCCACCGTTGCGCGGTACCGCGCGGAACGCGGCGCGGAAGAACGCCGCCGGTAGAGTGCGGGGTAAGATGCGCGCCGAGGCCGTCCCTGACTCCCGGACGCTGGTCGCCTTTGCGCTTCTGGCAGCCGCGGCCGTCGGCATCGTGTTTGCATATCTCTTGTGAAAGGGCGGCTATATGAATCTGGATCCGCGCATTCCCATAGGCATGATGCTCTCGATGGCCGGCGCTGTTATTACGGCCTTTGGACTGGCCACGCGCGACCGCCCGGAGCTGTACGCGCGCAGCCTGGGCATCGATGCGAACCTTTGGTGGGGCGCGGTTGTGCTTATCGCCGGGATTGTGGTGCTGGCCATGGGGCGTCGCGGACAGGCGAAGATCGAGCAAAAAAAGCTCGGCAGGCGATAGATTGCCCTGCCTTCGAAAATTTGTTTACTTCCGGCCGATTTTTGAGTTAACTTAACTTGTTGTAACAGAATATTTGACCTGTACGGGACCTCATGTCTCCGCACGAAGAGAACGAGTAGTTCCTAAGCTGATTGAATCCCCCCTTTGTAGTCCTTAGCTTTACCTGAGTTCTTCGATCGCTTTCAGTCCAATTAATGGAGCAGTATCCCTTGCCCCGAATGCGTGCTTCTTTTGTTTCTTTGCCTGCCTTGTTCTGCCTGTTTGCCGCAGGCTGCACATCCGGCGTTGCGCCTAATTCCTCCGCTCCCACAGCGCCGATCTCCTCGGCTCCCACACCGGTGGCAGCGCCGGGCGTAGTGGCCTGGGGCGACTCCATGACGCAGGGAAACCACGGGAGTTACGACGTGAATAATTATCCGTCCCAGCTTGGCGCCCTGCTCACTGTTCCTGTCGTGAACGAGGGGGTCGACGGAAACACATCCACGCAGATCGGCGTCCGCGAAGGGGGTGTGCCGACGTACGCCACCGTAGCAGGCGGGGTAATCCCCGCATCCGGAGCCGTGCAGGTAACCTTTCCCACCGGATATGAGCCGGTGACCAGCCTAGGTCCGGTCGCAGGGACGCCGGGCACGATTCTGGGCGTGCATGGCGTGGTCACGTACAACAGCGCGAGCAGTGGGTATGTTTTTACGCGCAGCACTGCCGGCTCTGCCGTGCCCGCCTCAGGCTCGCAGCAGTTTGTCGTTGATACGCCATATGCCAACTATCTGCCTGTCTTCTGGGAGGGCCACAACAACTTCGGTGCACCCTCACAGATCATCTCGGATCTCAAGGCGCAGATCGCCACCGTTCCGCCCGGTCAGGATTACCTCGTTCTCTCGATGACCAATGATGAAAGGTCTTCGGAGTGGGCAGGCGGCACGAACTACAACGCAATGATGAGCGATAACCAGCAAATGCAAGCGCTGGCCGGTTCCCACTACCTCGATATCCACGAAATCCTGGTCAATAGCTACGATCCGACGCAGGCCTACGATGTCACCGACTTCAACAAGGATGAAGTTCCCACATCGCTCCGGGCTATCTTCGCCGAGGTCAGCCTCGCCCAGGCAGTCGGACCGAGCGACACGCAGGTCGTGCTTACGCCGGCTATACCCGGCGGCTTTCCGACCTTCGGCATCGGCAATATTCTTGCCGTCGATACCGGCGCCAATGCCGAGGACATGTACATCACGGCCATCACGCAAAGCGGCAATACCGACATCTGCACTGTGCAACGCGGCTACGAAGGCAACCAGACTTCGCATGCTGCCGGAACGGTGGTGCTCGGCATTGACCCGATTCACCTGAACGGGAAGGGAACCGGCATCGTCGCGCAGGCGGTCGCGAACTACCTCAGCGCATATAAGAAGCAGTAGTGTGGCAGCGTTACTGTTTGCGGCCTACGCGCGCCACGCTGAACTGCGCGCCGGCAAACAGGATAAGACCCGATACATATGCCCATAGCAGCAGCCCTACCGAGATAAAGAAGGGCCCGTAGAGCCTGCTCAGCTCAAGGTGCGGCAGCAGAAGAACGAAGCCGTACTTGGCCCCCAGCCAGATCAGTCCGGTCGCAATCGACGTGCGCAGCACCGGCCGCCACGGTACCCGGCAGTTTGGCAGCACCCAGTAAATCGAAAAGAAGAACAGGATCGAAGCCACGCCTGTAGTAAACGCCAGCCAGGCGTAGGCGATCGTTCTGAAGACAAAATTGTCTGTGTGGTGGAAAAAGATCATGGTCAGGCCGCTCTGCATGCCGGTGTTGGCGAAGATGCTTGCCATGCCCAGCACGACCATCACGATCGCCAGCCCGAAGGCCAGCGCCTGGTTCTGCAGGTAGTTGCGGCTCCTGGTCACGCCCCAGGCCTGATTGAGCGCCACCTCGAGGGGCAGAAAAATGCCCGTGCAGGAAACAAGAATCATGACCAGCGAGAGCGCCTGCACGCCGTGGCGCGAAGAAATGGCTGCTACGGCCTTAAAGTTGCTGTCCAGCCAGATGTGCTGCTGCTCTGCCGCAGGCAGATAGGAATTCACCATCTCGTTAACCACCTTCACCATGGTGTCGGAGTGAAAGACCCCCAGGGCGATCTGGTAGAGCAGCACCACGAAGGGGATAAACGAGAGGATGGCGTTTGCCGCCACGCTGAAAGCGAACGTGTGCACCTCGCTGTCGAGCAGGTAGTCGATCAGCGCGCGTCCCTGCACGCGCCAGCGCCGCCACTTGGGCTGCGCCGCGACGGGGACCGGTGCGGAGTCGGTACATTCGACAGTTTCGGAAAGCTCTTCCAAAAAATACTCCTTCCGATACGGCCAAACATCCTCGCCGGAATCCGGTCCGCGGCTCAGAACGGCGCAGGCAGGCTTCTTTTTTCAGGATAGAACGTTTCGGGGGCGCGGGCCATCAGACGAAATCCGGAACCGCGCGCAGAGATCCTGCCCGGCGGCCGAACGCAAGGTGCGGAGATCGCGGCAGGCTTAAACGGCGGACCCGCCCATCGGGCGGGTCCGTCATGCGGCGCTGCCGGACCGAAGGACAAAAACTTCTCCGGAAAGGCCCCCCTCGCGTTCTATTGCATCCTACCGATGACGTTGCGGCAGAGGCTTGCGCTCCTGCGGCTGCACCTCTGTCTCGTTCACGGGCGAGGTTCCCTGCACGTCATTCTCGAAGTTGGCGCCGTCGTGAACCAGGTAGTTCTGCGCCGATTGGTCGTCGCCCGCTCCCGTTCTTGCCGTAATCCGGGAAGCATCGATCCCCTGATCCTTGACCAGATATTCCTTTGCATTGACGGCGCGCTGGGCGGCAAAGTGCTCCACCCGGGCGTGCTTGTTATGCGCTGCCCGCTGTTGTTCCTTTGCCTCGATCGCCTTTTCTTTGGCATTCGAGTCGGCAACGATAACTACCCTGGCGTCGGGGTTCTGTTTGAGGTCGAGGGCAACCTGATCGAGACAGGCTTTGGCTTCGTTATCCACCCGGGTTGGCCGCCTGGCGTCGTTGCCAAAGCTGATCGAGCACAGAGCCTGAGTAGACGGCGCCGGTGGCGGCGGAGGAGGAGCCAGAACCGTGATAGTCGTGTTGGCGGTCGCCGTGTGGCCCTTATCGTCAGATACGTTGCAGGTGATGCCCACTGCGCCCGTCGGCGCTCCGGCCGAAGAGAATGCCGCGGTCGTGCCGCTGCCCGTAATGGTTCCGGCGGAAGCAGAGTAGCTGTAGGTAAGCGGACGGTTCTGCGGGCTTACGGCCTGGGCCGTGATGGTAGCCGTTCCGCCGGGCTGAACTTCGGCAGGATCGGCCGAACAGGCGATCGTCGGCGGCTCGAAAGGCTTGACCGTGAAGTTCGCCACGCATTGCGCGGTCTCGCCCGGTTTGCGGCCTTCCTTGCCTTTTTTGCCCTCTTTCACTTCGGCCTTGGCCGAATAGTCGCCAGGCGCCAGTGATGCAGTGTCCACAGTGGCCGTATTCCCGCTGCCCGTCACGCCCTGCCCGCTCCAGCTATAGATCACGTTGGTGTTCTTCTTCGGGTTCACCGAGCCCGCGGTTGCGGTCAAGGTAAGAGGATCACCCGGGTGGATGGCAGGCGCACTTGCGTTGCAGGAAAGAGTAATCGGTTGGGGCTTCTTGCAACCCATCGGTAAAAGAGACAAGCTCAACAACGGAACAGACGAAGCGTATTTCAGGATTCTTCCCTTCATGCTTTCACTCCCAGGTGCGGAATTGCTGCTGTTGCAAAGCATTGCTTCCGGTTTTCACTTGCCTTCAGGCGGCCGCCGGCGAAGAGCAGCAACGCGCTCCGCTTCAGCCACGGTCCGTTCCTGCACCGCCGCCCGATCGGCTTCGAACCGGCGCGTATATTCAGGTCGTTCCCATTCGGCCATTGTGTTCAATGGGCAGAAGGCCCGATCGCAATCGTAATTGCGCAACGCGCTTTGAGTGCTCTCTCGGAAATGCGAAAATTACCCGTTGGTAACGTCGCAAAAGCACGCCAGGATCTGAATCGGAGTGGAACGATTGCCAGATCTATTCCGGCAAAAGGACTTATCTCTAAGAAGAACCGGTCAGGGACAGGACCGCGGCGCAGCTTCCGAATGCCCGCGCACGCCGGCAAACAATATCGTGCAACAGAGGCATCGGTCGTCATAGAGCCGGTTGCATCGACAGCCCCGGCGATGGAGAAGACTCCCTCCGGCTACAGCCTGCTTACCGATAGGCCAGCTTCGGCATGGCTAAAACCGCACGCTTTCAAGACAGCTTCGAAGCAGCATGGATGCAGTCCGTTCAGGCGGCCGCTTCTCTGCGGCTAGCGTTTGCTCTTTAACCGCTCCAGCGCCCAACGCGCCGCGCTGCGCAGTCCTTCGTCCGCCTCTTCGGCCCATCGCTCCAGCCGCGCAGCGAAGCGCGTCAGGCCGCTGTTGCCCATGGCGATGGCTACATTGCGCCGCAGACCGTCAAACCCTGCGCGGCGCACCGGCGAGCCGTTAAAATTCGCTTCGAATGCGGCTTTATCCATGGCGGCGAGCCACTCAAGCGCGGGATTGACAAGCTCGGCGCGGGCGGCAAGCTCCGGATCCGGCTCCGAGCCAATCGAAATCGGCGCCGCACGCAGCGCCTTCGCGTTCCATGGGCATACATCCTGGCAGATGTCGCAGCCGAAGACCTGGCGGCCCATCTGCTCCATCAGCGCCGGCTCGATCGGTCCCTTCTTCTCGATCGTCAGGTACGAGATGCAGAGCCGCGCATCCATGCGATAGGGAGCAATGAGGGCGCCTGTAGGACAGGCGTCGATGCAGCGCCGGCACGTTCCGCAGCGGTCCGGGAGGATCGTGGGCGCTTTTCCCTCCTGGACCGGCAGGGAGGTTAACAGAACCGCCAGAAAGCCGAACGAGCCCAGCTTCGGGTGAATCAGACAGGTATTCTTCGCCGTCCAACCCAATCCAGCGGCCGCAGCCAGTGCGCGCTCCACCAGCGGTCCGGTATCCACGTAGGCCCGCGATTCGAACTCGCCGTAGTCTGCGCGCAGCCGCTCCGCGAGCGTCCTGAGCCGCCTGAGCAGCACCTTGTGGTAATCGCTCGGACGGCGCACGCCTTTTTCGTCGCGCCGGCTCGACCAGGCGTAGCGGGCGATCCAGCCGGCATCCTGCGGAGCCGGAGCTGTGGATCGCGGCTGCGGGCTGTCGTAGCGCGCAAAGCACACAATCGCCGACTTTGCCCACGGAAACGGCGTCGTCACGCGCGCCCGCGTCAGATCGCCGCTCTCCGCGCGGCGCTCAAGATAACCCATGGTCCCTGCGCGGCCCGCCTGCACCCATTCCTCGAAGCGCAGGGCATCGCGGTCGGCCGCGGCATGGGGCAGCGCCAGAAGGCCGGCGTCGCCGAAGCCTGCGTCGCGAGCAAGCGAACGGGCGCGGTCGGGATCGAGCACCGGGACGGAGACCACGAGCGTAGATTCCTCTTTCCTCAGATTATTCGCCGCGCGGTCGCCGGATTTTTCTGCGCGCCTTCTTCAGCTCCTCCCAGTCCTTCTCCGTCTGATCGGCGTAGAGCGCGCCAAACCTGGCCAGGGCTTCCACAAATCCGCCGCCGTTTCCCAGATAGCCGGCAATCGCCAGCGCATCGCCGGAGCGGGCATGGCCGCGCGCCAGCAGCTCGCCGCACACCTCGGCATAGGCGCGCAGATTGCCGCCGGCAAGATCGTCCAGATCGATCGATCCCTTGTGATCGCTCAACTGCCGCACCAGAAAATGGCGGCTGCCGA
>DATGLJ010000300.1:0-2911 GCA_035294185.1 Occallatibacter sp.
CGCGGATAGATGATGCCGGTCAACAGTAGGCGCGGGGACGCAAAAAAGCCCGTCGCTGCGAACGCAGCGGCGGGCTTGTTGCCGGATCGCGTTTAGCCGTTCAGCAGGTCCTGCAGCTTGTTGATGGTGCGGTGCAGGTCCTTGTCGGTGCGGCGCTGTTCGTCGATCTTGGCGATCGAGTGCATGACCGTTGTATGGTGCTTGTTGCCGAACTGGCGGCCGATTTCGGGCAGGCTGGCCTCGGTCATCTGCTTGGCGAGATACATGGCGATCTGGCGCGGCACGACGACGTTGCGCGAGTTGTTTTTCTGCTTCAGGTCGCTCACGCGCATGCCGAACTGCTCGGCAACGGTGCGCTGGATGGCTTCGATGGTGACCTTGCGCACCTGCATGTCGATGAACTGCTTGAGGCACTGCTGCGTGGCCGCGAGCGTGATCTCCATGCGGTTCAGCTGGCACCAGGCGATGAGCCGCACCAGCGCGCCCTCCAGCTCGCGCACGTTGGTGCGCACGTTCGAGGCTACGAAGAGTGCCACATCCGTGGGCAGGTGCACCTGCTCGCTTTCGGCTTTTTTGAGCAGGATGGCAACCTTGGTTTCCAGATCGGGCGGCTGAATGTCGGCGATCAGGCCCCACTCGAAGCGCGAGCGCAGACGCTCCTCGATTTCGGTGAGCTCCTTGGGCGGCCGGTCGCTGGCGATCACCACCTGCTTCATGTTCTCGTGGAGCGCATTGAAGGTGTGGAAGAACTCCTCCTGCGTGCGCTCCTTCTGCGAGATGAACTGAATGTCGTCGATGAGCAGCACATCCACTGTGCGGAAGCGATCGCGGAAGCTGGTCATGCGATCGTTGCGGATGGAGTTGATCATCTCGTTGGTGAACTTTTCGGCCGAGACGTAGCAGATGTTGGCCACCGGCTGACGGCGCTTTACCTCGTGGCCGATGGCGTGCATCAGGTGCGTCTTGCCCATGCCGACGCCGCCATAAAGGAAAAGCGGGTTGTAGGCCCGGGAAGGCCGCTCGGCTACGGCCAGCGCGGCCGCACGGGCAAACTGGTTGCCGTTGCCAATGACGAAATTGTCGAAGGTGTAGCGCGGATTGAGCTGCGCGGCTGTGGACCAGTCGAAGCGCGCCTGCTCCGGTGCGCGCGCGGAAGGAGCCGCGGGCGGCGGAGCAGTAGGCGCATGCGCGGGAACAGGACCAAAGCCGCCATCCTTGCGCTGCGGGGGAACTGACGGGTCCTCTTCGGCAGTCACAAAGCTGACGTCGTCGAACTCCATGCCCTGCAGGTCGATTGCTTCCTGGATCAGATCGCCGTACTTGTCGCCAATATGCTGGAACTCGGGCGAGGGCACGCGCACGTACAGCGTGCGGCCGGCCGCGTGACTGTAGCGCGTGGGCTTAAGCCAGGTCTCAAAGGACTGACGGATGACCTTTTTTTCCAAGGCGGAAAGAATCTGAAGCCAGGGGTTGAGAGCCGGTGCTGGAGAAGTTGCGAATGCCATCGTGCGAAATCCTTATCGGCGTCTCTCTTTGCGGAGGGGAAGTATTGTTCATCGGTCAGGTTTTTAAGACAATGGAAGCCCGCGAGCCGGAGATCAGACTTCCTCCACGCTTCGACGTTTTCTCCGCTGCCTTTCCTGCTTTTGTGCCCCTGACGCATTCCAACCCTGGGGCAAATGAACAAACCGTTCCGTGGGACGCTTGAAACTTTCCTGGAACGGTCCCGATAGTAGCACATCTGGATATGAATGCAATCTCTGATTCACAAACTTTTCTGCGGTGCGTTTGAGTTGCACCACCTATGGTGAAACATCATTGGAAAGAGTTACTGTAGTCACCCGATTGTGCCGAAAAACATTGGGATTTTCCGGTAAGAGCGATGAACATGGCGGCCCGCAGATGAGCAGCCGAATTCGAGCATAGTCCCTGCCGCAGGTCAACCCTCTTCGCAGATTTTTTATGCAGGGATTGCCGGAGGCAATCGGCACGCCGGCGGCGCGCGGAAACCGGCAGCGGTTCGCAGCGGTTCGTTCGCAGCGGTTCGTTCGCAGCGGTTCATGGATGCGGCCTGTGAGGAAACATATTTTCTCCGGCGGCCTTGATCGCGGTTTGAAAGAGCCCTGCGCAGTCGAAGCCATTGCTTTTGCAAGACGCCTCAGGCAGGCCCGTACAATCAGTCAGGCAAAAATGCTTCCGGGCTCCAGCCGCGGAGGGAATGCGATATCACAAACGGACCCGCTACCGCCGGCTGGCCCTGATACAGCGGCTGCGATATACTTAAAAGTGCTGCCGAAGCAAAGATTTATTCGACAAATAGAGGAGCGCATTTCATGCCTAAGCGCACATTTCAACCCAACCGCCAGCGCCGCCTGAAGAAGCACGGTTTCCGCGCGCGTATGAAGACCAAGTCGGGCGCAGCCGTGCTCAGCCGCCGCCGCGCCGCGGGCCGCAGGCGCGTGACCGTCAGCGCAGGTTACCGCGACTAGCGGCATTGTCGCCAGGCGTTCTCCGGAGCGCTCTTCTGGCTGCTTCCGGAGCAGGCAATCCCCGATGAACCCCACTCCAGGGCCGGCGCGCGACGGCATCGGCCGGAAAGCAGAAGCGGTTTCCAGCGCGGCAAAGACCGCTTCCGATGCGATTGGAGGCCAGCCGCGCCGGGCTCGGTCGCTTAAAGGCGCGCGGCTGCGCAAGCATGCCGATTATCAGCGCGTCTACTCGCAGGCGCGAAAGCGGCAGTCGGCTTCGATGAGCTGGTTCATGGCGTCGCAGCCTGCAGATCAGGCCGCAGCTGCTCGCGTGGGACTGACGGCGGGCAAAGTGCTGGGCAGGGCGCATGAGCGGAACCGCATCAAGCGCCGCATGCGCGAGGCGATTCGCAGCCATATCGAATTACTCCCGGCTGGCTTCG
>DATGLJ010000301.1:0-19272 GCA_035294185.1 Occallatibacter sp.
ACCTGCCTGGCAACGTTGCCCGGCTCGAAATCCTCCATTTTTTTAAACTTCAGGTCGATCTTGAGGTTTGGCGCATCGGCTTCGTCGCTCAGCTTGTTCTCCACGGTGAACGACAGATGAGGTTTCATGCCTTCGAGAACCGTATCAAAATTGTCCGGATTGACCTCGACGAACTTCCGGTCCTTCAGCTTGGGAAGCGGCTGTTCAGGGTTTCCGGTAAAGTCCCCGAGCACGCCGACGACAAATGGCAATTCCTTGACTTCGATTGCGCCGCCTACTTCGACATCGTAGGTGATCTGCACCCGTGGCGGACGCACGCGATCCAGCTTATGTTGAGCACTTTGTTTAGCCATAGATGACCCTCCGGCCGATTTGCCAGTGTGTGATTCGACGAAAAACTGCGGCGGCCTCATCGACACTGCAATGAAGCGCTTTTATATGAAGGCGAAAAGACGAAAGGCCCCCGGGTTCCGCTAAAGGGAGCTCGACTCTGGGCGGAATAAGAAAGGAGCAAAACCGCCTAGGGGGAGATCCGTCAACGGATTTAAGCTGCGTGATCGTTCATACCATAGCCAAATGTATGGGTCAAGAAAATTAAAAATATCGTCTCGGTTTGAAACAGAACATTCTCGATGGCCAAGGCCGAGGCGGCCTGCTGATTTTACGCCCGGCTAAAGCTGCTCGCTTCAATACGATTTGAACCTGGGTTACTGCCGTAACGCAGCCGATACAACGACCCAATTTGCCATCGATCTTTGGCGATGGCAGGCGCATTGCTCTGAGGCGCGCATCCGGGATAAGGTGTCTCTGATGCTCATCCCTCTTCCGGTCGACGACTGCAGAACAATTCGCACATTCTTCGAGCAATCCGGCTACACCGAACCGCATCTGCGCAGGCATCTCGGTGCGGCCGAGTTGCCGTCGCCCCGCCTTCGCAACATGCCCAGGCTTCTGGATCGCACTTCGGAGCCATCGACGCTGAACGTACTGCTGCGATGGTTCTGGCTCGCGCTTCCTCAGAAGGCGGCGGAGGTTGCCGGTCTTGTACCCGATACGATACTTCGACCTCTCCTGCAGGCCGGACTCCTTGTTGCAAAGGGAGATTCGCTGCATCCGGCAGCGATGCTTTTGCCGACCGATGAGTTTCTGGTTGCCGCGGATCATCCCAGCGCAATTGAACGCAAGCAAGGAGAAATGGTGCTATGGCCGAATCCGACCAGTAAGTTCCTGGCGCGTTTTGCCATACGCCGGCACTCGCGCGCAACCCTGGATCTGGGCACCGGCAGCGGCATTCTCAGCCTGTGGGCTGCGGCCTTCAGCGACACGGTCGTTGCAACCGACCTGAACGTGCGCGCTGTCGATTGCGCCCGCTTCAATGCGCGGCTGAACGGAATTGAAAACATGGAGGTTCTCGCGGGCGATCTTTTCAGCCCCGTGGAAGGAAGGCGATTTGACCTGATCCTTTCCAATCCTCCCTTCTTCATCACGCCGCAGGCCGATTACATGTTCTGCGACAACCCGCTGGAACTGGATGATCTTTGCCGCAAACTTGTGCGGCAGGCTCCCGCGTACCTGAACGAGGATGGTTACCTGGAGATGCTCTGCGAATGGGCGCAGGTGAAAGGGCAGTCATGGGAGGAGAGGCTGGCCGAATGGCTCGAGGGAACGGGCTGCGATGCCTGGGTGCTGAAAGGGCTGACGCAGGATCCGGAGGAGTATGCGCAGCACCGCATCAGCGAAACATCGCAGGATACCTCCCAGGACGCCGCAAGTTATCGGGGCTACATGGATTACTATCGCCGGCGCGGCGTGGAGGCGATTCACGACGGACTGATCGTGATGCGCCGGCGCGAGGGGGTAAACTTCATTCGCCTCGAGGAGGTCCCGTCGAAGGCTTCCGGCGCACTGGGCGATTTGATCCTGGGAACCTTTGCGGCTCATGATCTGTTGCGGGAGCATGAGAACGGCGGAGATTTGCTCGGCCTGCGCCTGCGGCTCTCAGAGAATGCCCGGCTGGAACAAGTTGCCCGGCCTGGCCCGAACGGGTGGGCTGCCGAGTCAATGGTCTTGCGATTGATCGGCGGTTTTCCGTTTCGAATTGACGTTCAGCCTCTTGTTGCGGAGTTTCTGGCGATGTGCGACGGCAACAGAACGGTGCGAGAGGCGATAGAGGCGTTTTCTCGTAAGGTGAACGCGCCGCCGGAAAGAGCTATGCAGGAATGCGTGGCGATATTGCGGAAACTGATCGAGCGTGGTTTTGTGGTGGCGGCGCTGGACCGGAATGCGCCTGAAGCAGTAGATAAGGCTTCAGGAATGAGATAATTTGGGCATCATTCCGGGGAGCAAGAGTATGCCAAAGTTGATCGGCAATCTTCGTATTACCGCGATACCAGCCAGAGAAGGCGTACGGGCGCACTTCGAACTTGTTTTCTTACCCTATGCCGGCCGCCTGAATACGAGGCCGGCGATCGCCAGTACCTACGATGACCTTGTAAACCTGCTCCAGGAGTTGAAGTTCAGTGAGGATCAGGCCACCCAATGGGCCGGCAAGGCAAGATCGCAGGGAATTGTTTTGATCGACAGTTTCGAACGGACCGATGCGCTGCTGCGCGAAAACGGCCTTCTGGCGTAGAAAGAACCCATCGGCGCGAGTTTCTTTCCGGGCAGCGAGGCCTGGGGGGCGATCAACCGGATTTCAGTGTCCTCTGACCTGGAACAGCAGCACCAGGAGAATTGCCAGCAAGAGAAATGTGTTGACGATGAGCAGCAAGGGCACGATTGCGTCGAACTTGCCTTTTGCTGCTGCGGCCGGAAGGGGAGGGGCAAGCTTAGGCGCCGGCGGCACGGACGCTGCAATCGGGGGAGCCTTGGGGGCAGCTACGGAAGCAGCAATGGCCGGGGGCGCAGGTGTCTGCACAGGAACCTGAACTTCAACTTTCACGGGCGGCGCAGCTGGCGCCTGCTGTTGCGACGCCGGTTGAACTGGGGGCGCAGCAGCCGAAGGAGCGCCCGATACGCCGAGCGTCGAGATCATGCGGGTAAATTCCCCGGGACCGGCATCGACAGGGGCTGGAGGTGCAGCCTGCGGCGCCGGCGCCGACGGCATTACAGGCGCCGGCTCGCGCCCGAGCTTTTGAATCAACTGTGTAACGCCGCCGGTTTCAAGAGGCGGTTCCGCAGAATGGGCGATGGGGCTTTCCCAGGACGGCGCAGGAGCAGGCCGATATGGCTCGGGCTCCGGCCGGAGGGAAGCCGCCGAAGAGCCTGTCGCAGACGACAGAGAAGAAAGCAGAGAGGTCACGCTGGGGCTCGACGGCTCCGGCTGGCGTAGTGGCGCAGGTTGCGGCGGGGCCGGCAGAGGCGCCGGCGGAAGCGCGGATGAAGCTGCCCGCGCGGGTGGCTGCGCGGCCGACTGAAAGAACTGGGTGAAGCCGCCCTCGCCCGATGCCGAGTCCGACAGTCCCGGCGAGGAGAAGCCTTTCGAGCGGCTGCCCGCTCCCGGCCCGGCTGCAACGGGCTGCGGAGCCTCGCCGGCTTTTGCAGCCGGCCTGTTTGCCGGTGGAGTGTGCGGGCTTACAAAAATGCGGGTAAACTCTCCCGGTCCCGATGGAGCCGCTGCGGGAGCTGCGGGCGCTGGCGGAGATGGCTTTGCGGAGTCGATTCCGCCCGGGGAAGAGGATCCCGGAGCGGCAGTTTTGAATAAGCGCGTAAATTCCCCTGGGGCAGAAGCAGCCGGACCGCGCGTTGCCGGCGATGGCTCGGCCGGCGTTTGCGAAGCGGCCCGGGCCGATGGCCAAACTGCCGGTTCTCCTGGATCGGATGCGCGCGTGGTCTCGGGAGCCTGCGCGCTGCTGCCCGCGCCGGGCGAGGATTCAAAGCTGCGTAAAAACATCGCAGTGGCGCTGGGATTCTGCGGTTCTTCCGGTTCCTCTTTTTCTTCCGTTACTTTCTCCGCACACATCGTAAAGTCTCCCCGTCGCGCGTGTGCGGCCGCGTAGCAGTCAACTGCGAGCTTGCACGCGCTTGCAGATAAGAATAGAGTATCCGTTTTCTGTTTGGGCTTTGTCTATCGGCTTTCCGCGGGGCAAAGATTTCATGGTCCGGCTTCTGTCCGATGAGGTATTCTCTTAAATAATTTCCGGACCCGTATCCCCCGTTTCCCGTTTTTCCGGGGTCCCGCGCGGAAAAACGGCTCAAGGTGCTGGTCCTCCTGACTGTTCGGAGATTCCGATGCAGCAGCATGTCTTGCGCACCCACAGCCTTGCATCCTGTTATGAGAACGCGTTTACAGTCATCCTGCGGCTGGCATTTGTTCAATCGCAGAGTCATGCGAACTCGCAGGAGTTTCGCGTCAGCGTGCGAGCCGCTCTGAAGGCGGCAATGGAACAGGCCAAAGGCGCCGGCTATTCCAGCGAAGTCAACCAGCTGGCCTTCTTTGCCGTGGTCGCTCTTCTCGATGAAACGGTATTGAAAACGCAGAATCCGGCCTTTGCCGACTGGGCGCAACGGCCCCTGCAGGAGGAAATGTTCGGACATAATCGCGCCGGGGAGGTGTTCTTCGATCACCTGCATAGCTTGCTGGCGCGCGCGGACTCAACGGAAACCGCAGACTGTCTCGAGGTTTACTGCCTGTGCATGCTTCTCGGGTTCAAAGGGCGGTATGCGCTGAGCGCGGGCATTGATTTATTGTCGGCTCAGGCAGACAGCGGCGGACAAAGCTTTTTGCGAAACAGCGGCGAGATCGATGCCCTTGTCCGGCAGGCGCGCGAGAAGATCGAGCGCATTCGCGGCCGGGCCGCATTTATGCCGGAGATTGCCGCGCCCGCCGTCAGGCCGGCATCGAGAATCGATTACTGGAGCCGAGGGCTGGGTATCGCAGCGGCATCGCTGGCGCTGGTTACGGTGTTCGCATACATGGCCTTCTGGATGATCCTGAGTTCCGGACTGACGCGCATCCTCTGATCCGATCCGACCGGGAGGACATTTTGATTGTTTATATTCTTGCCGTTCTGGTCGTCCTGCTTGCTGCGCTGATGGCGTTCGGCATCGCTGCGCTGCTGCATCTGCAGGGCGCTGCCTATATCGTTTTTGTCGCCGTGCTTCTGATCATCGGCATCGGCGCCGCTATTGCCATCGTTGCCATGCACCGCAGAGCCAAACGCCGGGAGGAAGAGCTGGCCGGCGGCGCAAACGGCGGCGATGCGAACGACATCGATCTCTTGCTGAGCGACGCCAATCGCAAGCTGAGGAATTCGCAGCGCGGAATCAGGACGCTCGACGAGTTGCCGCTGGTTTATTTGCTGGGGCAAAGCGGATCTGCGAAAACCACGACGGTCGTGCAGTCGGGCATCGAAGCCGAGCTGATCGCCGGAAGCGCATCGCAGGGCGGGGAACAGCCGCCTACCGAGACCCTGAACCTGTGGTTCACCGGGAATGCCGCCCTTCTCGAGGTCGGAACGACGATTCGGGGAAACGCGGCGAGGCTCGCGCGCCTGATCCAGCGCACCCGGCCCCGGGCTTACCGCTCGGCGTTTGGCGCCGGCGCCGCTCCCCGGGCCGCAATCGTCTGCATCAGTATGGATCAGCTGCTGGCCCAGGACGGAGGAGCAACTTTGCTCGCTTCGGCCCGATCCGCCAACGCCGACCTGCGCCAGATTACCAGTCGCCTCGGAATATCGATTCCGGTCTACGTAGTCGTCACCAAGACCGATCGGGTTCCGCATTTTCAGGAGTATGTGCGCAACCTTTCCGAAGAAGAGGTTCGCCAGGTCCTGGGGATGACATTGCCGCGCAACGATGCCACGCCGGGGACCTATACGGACCAGGCCGGCCGCGCCGTATCCTCGGCAATCGACGGCCTCGTCTACAGGCTTGGCGAGTTCCGCGTCGAGATGCTCAATCGCGAAGCAGAACCGGCCAACAAGCCCGGCCTCTACGAGTTCCCGAGAGAGTTCGGCAAACTGCGCAAGAGCCTGAAAGACTTTCTGGTGGAGGTTTGCAAGCCCAGTCAGCTTCACGCCAACCCGTATCTGCGCGGATTTTATTTCACCGGCGTTCGGGCTCGCATCGTCGAGCGCGCCGTGAGCATGCCGCAGGCGGTGCAGGTTCCCGCCATGCAGGAGGCCGGCGCAACCCAGTTTCTGAATCTTTCCAGGACCCGCGCCGAGGCCGCCGCGCGGACAGCCGCATCCACGATGGTGGCGACGCGTGTGCCACAATGGACGTTTCTCCCGCGCCTTCTTCCGGAAGTTATCCTCGGCGATAAGAGCGCTCTGACCGCAAGCAGGCAGTCCGCGCCGGCGCGCCTGTTCCGCAGAACGCTTTATGGTTCTCTGGCGGTATTGTTTGCCGTATGGCTGATGTTCCTGCTGGTTTCGTATTCGAACAATGCTGCGCTGGAACGCCGCGTTGCAGCCGCCGGAGAGACGTTGTCCAAAGCTGCGCCCGGCCTTCCCGGAACCGCAGAGCTGAACGCCCTCGACAGCCTGCGGCAAACCATTGTCCAGCTGGACAGCTATGAGATCCAGGGCGTTCCGCTCGCCTACCGCTTTGGTCTTTATCACGGCGCCCGGCTCGACTCCCAGGCGCGGAAGGTCTATTTCGAATATTTTCGTCCCATGCTGCTGGCGCCGGCACAGGAGAATTTTCTGGCATACATGCGCTCGCTGCCTGACAGTCCTGCAACCAGCAGCGATTTCGGATCGTATCTGGCGGCGTACAATCCCCTGAAGGCGTATCTGATCACCACCAGCAATCCCGACAGGAGCCAGGCGAAATTTCTGACTCCGGTCTTCCTTCAATACTGGATCGGCGGCCGCGCCGTTGACCCGGAACAGCAACAGCTCGCGCAAAAACAGATCGATTTTTATGCCGGCGAGCTTCTGCGCAATCCTCCCTATGCGATCGCGCCGGACGCGGCGATCGTTGAGCATACGCGAGCCTACCTCTCGAAATTTCTTGCCGAGACCCGCATTTATCAGGCCATGCTTTCCGACGCCGACCGGACCAGCCCGCCGATCGATTTCAACAGGATGTATCCGGGCTCGGCCAGTTACGTAACCGATCCCCATGTGGTGCGCGGCGCATTTTCGCGCGCAGGCTTTGCCTTCATGCAGGACGCCATCCAGCACCCGGAAAAGTACGCGCAGGGAGAGACATGGGTCCTCGGCAATCAGGCCGGTCAGGCGCTGAACGGAGCACAGATAAGCAAAGACCTTGCAAGCCAGTATTCCTCCGACTATCTGAAGGAGTGGCACGCATTCCTGGTGGATGCCCGTGTAGGCGGTTGCGGAAGTCTGAAGGAAGCCCCTGCCCGTCTCAATGCGCTGGCCGGGCCTGCGTCGCCGCTCCTGGCGCTCTTCTATACGGTCTCGCATAACACCGCTGTTGCCGATCCTGTCATCCGGTCGACATTCCAGCCCGCGCAGGCGCTCGTCGATCCAAATGCGACCGACCGGCTGATCGGCGGCGGTAATGCCGCCTATATTACCGCCCTCTCTCAGCTTGCTGGCGCAGTCGATCTGGCTTCGCAGAATCCCGCAGCGGCTACGGATGCAACTGCTTTTGCGCCGGTTGCTCAGCAGGTGGTTGCTGCGAACGGAGCCGCGCAGCAGGCGGCGCAGGCTTTCAATGTGGATCAGCAGATGCATACCGAGGCCACCGTGCTCGCGTTAATGCAGGCCCCGATCCAGTGCGTTGCCAGGCTGGCTCCCAGCCCGGGCGCGGCCGCAAACGGCGGCGGCAGGAAGATCTGCGCGGCGATTAGTCCTCTTCTCTCCAAGTTTCCCTTCGCGCCCAGCTCGCCGGTTCAGGCCAGTCCGGCGGAGGTCGATGCGGTATTCGCGCCGGAAACAGGCGCTCTTTGGACCGCATATAACGGACTGCTCAAGCAATACCTGGTTCCGCAGGGCTCGCAATACGTTGCCAATCCTGCTGCGCCGCAGCCCGTTTCCGGCCGGTTTGCCCAGTACTTCAACCGCGCCGCGCACATTAGTTCCGTTCTTTACCCGGCCGGCGCAAAATCCGCAACGCTTACCTTTACTGCACGTTTTCTTCCAGGCAACGGAGTAAAGAACGCCGCACTGGTCGTCGATGGCCAGCGCATCGCGGGCGGGTCAAGCCAGCAGATCGTCTGGAACGCCGCCACGGCGCAGCGCGCATCGCTTGTCTACGACAACAACGAAGTGCTGCCATTCCAGGGCACGTGGGCTCTGTTCCAGCTTGTGCGCACTGCGCAGATTTCCCGAGCCGCGGCAGGATACCGGCTCGACTATCCGATCAACACGGCAACCACGGTTGCCGGACATGCCGTGAGCGGAACCGGCGGAAGCGCGAAAACGGCCAGCTTCGAGATTTCGGGGCCCGGCGCCGAGCTTCTGGTCAATGGCGGCTTCTCCGGCCTGACCTGCGTATCGCCGGTGGTCAAATAGCGGCGCCTGCGGCCTCGGATTCGCCCAGGGGCTGCGTTGCTTCGTTGGCGCGCAGGAGCACGCAGGTAATGTTGTCTACACCGCCGCATCGCTTGGCGTGCTCGACCAGCGTTCGGCAGACCTCCTCCGGGTCGGAAAAGCCGGCGGTCAGGGCGGCGATCTGTTCAGCGCTTGCATACCGCGTCAAGCCGTCGGTGGCCAGCAGCACCATATCGCCGGGTTCCAGGCGGGCTGCATAAAAGTCCGGCTCCACGTCTTCGGCTGCCCCGATCGCCCGCGTGATCACCGACTGCATGTTCGACGCCGCCGCCATCTCCGGCGTAAGATTCCCTTTTTCGATCTGCTCCTCCAGGTAGGAGTGGTCCCTGGTGATCTGCGCGCAGCAGCCGCCCCGCACGAGGTAGGCGCGGCTGTCCCCTACGTTTCCAATCACAGCGCGTTCGCCGTCGAAGCAAACGCACACCAGCGTCGTGCCCATTCCGTAAAATTCCGGATTGCTGTTTCCGGCGCTTCGCACAACCCGGTTGGCCTCGATAATCGCGCTCATCAGCCGGTTCTCGACCGGCTCGACGGCATCGCCGGTCAATTCCCGCTCAGCCCGTGCGCTTTCCGCGTAGGCGTCGATCAGGCTGCGTATCGCCATGCTGCTTGCTACCTCGCCGGCGGAGTTTCCGCCCATGCCATCGCATACGGCAAAGATCTGCTGCTCGGCATCGTAGCCGAAGCTGTCCTCGTTGTTGCTGCGCTTGCAGCCGACATCGGTCAGCGCTGCGAACTCAAATCGAAGGAACGGTCGCTGAGGCATTTTCGGCCTTCCGTGACGATGCTTGATTCCGACCGGGCAATCTCCGGAGCGTGTTTGGTCAATACCTGCCGCCAAGGGCCGGCTGTGCGGAATCCGACTTGTTGCCGGATTCCATGCTTTCCGCCGCGGACCGGATTTGGCTGCACAAAACCCGCCGCGGGGAGAAAATCAGACCGATAACGATTCTGGGATCCGGGCTTGTTTATTGACCAAAGCCCATAGCCGAGGGCTATGGCACCTCGACCGTTTCCTCACCCGGATCCGTAAATGTGATGACGCCGCCCCAGACACACATGAGTTGCGAAACGTTGTCCAGGGTAGGGAAGTTACCCAGCAGAACCGTTGCAGCGCCGGGAGTCCATGGAGCTGGTGTATTGGGAACGCACGGCATCGGCGTCAGCACGCCCGAGGCTGCCGCGGTTGCCGCCGCAACTTGAGGATTGGCCGGCGACTGGCACATTCCGAAAGGCATGATATTCGTCATCGGAATATGGTCCATGATGTTTGCGTCCGGCATCCCGTTTGTGACCACCTTGTTGGCGGGAAGCACTACCAGCGAACTCGGAGCCATGCCAAACGTGCATCGCATCATCGCTCCCATACAAACCTGCATGGGCATAATTCATTCTCCCGGTACGAGTTCTTGCTCGGCGTGTTCTGCACTGCTTTCGATCCGGAGGCGGTTTTCGGCCGGCTTGATCGACAGCAAAGCCGCCTCGCAGAAAGGATTCAGAGGCCCGCATGAAGAGACGCCGGCTGTTTCTTTGGTAACAGGGCGCGCATGCGCCGGTCTATATGTCACGCGAGCTTTGTAGCGCAATCGAGTTTCGCAATTTTAGGACCGTTTCGCAAGGCCTTTGTGCATTTGTCGTGCGCCACTGTGCGGCCCTTGACGTCCAAGGCAGCACAGAGCCAGCATGGGGACGGTAATGGCTTCGCCCTGCGGCAGTTCCGGAGGCGGGCAATCGGTTGCCGCATGCGGGTGGTTGTGCTAGTTTTTGCTTTATTGCCTATCGGCGGGGTCGGGGTATCTTTGCTCTTGTGTAGAGCATTTTTCCATTTGCTGATCCCAGGCGGTCCGTCTCTGCTCTTTCCGGGCCCTTGGAGCGAGAATCGGTGGACACGAGCGTTCGCAAAAAGATCGGAAAATACGAGATTCTCGGCGTCGTCGGGCGCGGCGGGATGGGTGTGGTCTACCGCGCCGAAGATACGCTCATCGGCCGTCCCGTAGCCATCAAGACCCTGAACGAGAGCCTGGACGGCCAGCCGGAGATGCTCAAGCGGTTCTACCGCGAAGCGCAGGCGCCGCTGCATCCGAACATTGCCATCGTGTTCGACGTCGGCGCCGAGGACGGCAAGCCGTTCATCGTCATGGAATTTATTGACGGGGAAGGGCTTGACAAGCTCATTTCCTCCAAGCGGCCGCTTTCGCTCATTGAAAAACTCAGCGTGATCGAGCAGGTTTGCACAGGGCTTGGCTTTGCCCATCAGTGCGGCGTTATCCATCGCGATATCAAACCCGCCAACATCATGGTGAAACGCAATCCGATCCAGGCCAAGATCGTGGACTTCGGCATTGCCAGCGTGCAGAAGGCAAAATTCGAGACCGGACTGACCCAGACCGGAACCGTGATCGGCTCGGTTCACTACATTTCCCCGGAGCGGCTGAAGGGCGAGCCATTCGACGGGCGATCGGACATCTGGGCCACAGGCGTGATGCTCTACCAGCTTCTTTGCGGGCAATTGCCGTTCCCGGGAGGCCAGGGAGAAGAACTGGCGATCATGCACAAGGTCATCGATGAACCGCATCCGCCTTTGAGCCGCTGGCTCGTGAACTATCCGCCGGCCCTCGATGCAATCATCGACCGGGCGCTCGCCAAGAACCCCGAGGAACGCTATTCCACTGCCGAAGAGCTGGGAGCGGATCTGCGTATTGTCAATGAGGGGTTGAAGAAGAGCCATGTGGAAGCGCTTTTCGCGGATGCGGAGCGGCTGACCACGGAAGGGCAATTCTCGAGCGCACGCGACGTGCTGCGCCAGCTCACCACCATCGATCCGCAGCACACCGGAGCCCGGCAACTGCTGGGCATTGTCAATCAGCATCTTACGCAGCTCCAGCGCGCGGAGGAACTCCGCAAGCTGATGGCAGAGGCAGAAGCCGCGCTGGCTGAGGCCAACTTCACAGACGCGCTCACGCTCTTCGACCAGGCGATTAAGCGCGATCCGGCCAACGCCGAACTGAAGGCAAAGCTCGAGGCAGTCAAGGAAGCCAAGCGGCGGCACGAGGAAGTCGCGAGCCTCATGACGAAGGCCGATTGGCTGCGCGAACGCGGTGACCTGACCGGCGCCCTCCATCTCGTCGAGCAGGCGCTGCAACTGGTTCCCGACGACGCCAATGCGCGCTCCGCCTATCTTGAGATCACCGAGCAGGTGAAGGCCGCCGCCCGCCAGGAGCAGCTCCGCGAGCTGATCTCCGGAGCTCGTCAGGAGATTACTTCCCGGCAATTTACCGCTGCCATCGAGCTTCTGAAGAGGGCCGCCGAGATCGATTCCGCCGCGCCGGAACTTGACACGCTCATGCAGTCGGCGATGAGCGGACAGGAGCAGGAACGCCGGCGCAGGATTCTCGAACGCATCCAGGCTGAGATTGAAAACTGCATCACGCAGGAAAACTACGAACGCGCCGCCGACCTCGTTGACCGGGCATTGGAGCAGTTGCCCAGCGAGCCCAGCCTTCTGCAGCTCAAGACGCGCGTCGCCGTGCAGTCGCGCAAGGCCAGGGTCCGCAGGCTCGTGGATGCGACGATTGCACAAGCTCAGGAGACCTTTCTGCAGGCTCCCGGCGAGGCGTTGCTCATCGTGCAGAAGGCGCTCGAGGAGCTTCCCGGCGACGAACGTCTTCTGGCCTTCGAAGACGCTTTGCGTCAGCGGCTTAAATCGGCGGAAAAAGAGGAAATTCGCGGACGTTACCTCAGAGAAGCGCAGAGCGCGATCGACCGCGCCGAGTTCGAGAAAGCCATCGAGATTCTGGAATCCTACCAGATCGAGTTTGCCGATGAAGCAGGAGTGAACCAGCTGCTGGAGCTTGCGCGCGCCGAACTGGCGCAACAGCAACGCTCTGCGCGCATCGCCGCCTGCCTATCCCAGGTAAAGCCGCTTCTCGAAGCCGAGCAATTCGACCAGGCCATTCATCTTCTTGAAGCCGCCAGCGCGGAAACCGGAGACGCGTCCCTGCAGCGCCTGCTGGCCGAAACCCGCGAAAAGCAAAGCGAACAGCAGCGGAAAACCGAAGCCGTTCTGCAACGTATCGCCCGGCTTCGCGAGCGCGGCCAGCTCGACGAGGCGCTGCGGCTCGTCGAGGAGCAGCCTTCGGCAGCCAGCCCCGGATCGCCCCTGCATGCGCTTAAGGAGGAGATTGGCGCCGAAAAGCGCCGTAGAGAGGCAAACGCGAATGGCATCGCAGCCGCCGCGCAGGCAGCGGAGCGCAACGATTTCACTGCGGCCATTGAAGCCATTCAGGCGGTTCAGCGAGCCTGGGGCGATTCCGAAGATCTGACTCAGGCGCTGTCGGAGATCGAATCGCGGCGACGGCAGCATGCAACCCAGGCAGTTGCAAACGCTGTGGAGGCGGCACGGACCGCGCTGCTGGCCAACAATGCGGGAGCGGCCCGCGACGAGCTGCGCGCCGTAGCGCCTCTGGTGGAATTCTCTGCTTCTGCGCAGCAGGCCGCGTGGAAACGTCTGCGGGAAGAAGCGGCCAAAGCCGGGGCGAGCAAGTCCGCAGGGAGCGCGCAGGCCTTCGAAGACTTCGACGGGGCGGCAGTCCAGACGCGGAGATTTCCCGCGCTGCTGCTGGGCGGCGTCGCGCTTCTTGCTGTTGCCGCGGTTGCTGTTGTCTTCTTGTTGCTGCGCAAGCCTTTGGGGCCGCCGCCAGCTCCGCCGCCTCCGCCGTCCGGAACGTTGGTCATTCAGGCCAATGCGGACGGAGCCGACGTATATGTGGACGGCGAACTGAAGGGCTTTACCGGAGCCGACGGAAGGCTGACCCTGCTTCTCGATCCCGGCAGTCATTCGGTTCGAGTCGCCAAGGCCGGCTACGCGGAAGCTCCTGCCGAAAAAGAAATCATTGCCCAGAATCGGCAGACTGCGATGAGTGTCTCGCTTGTTCGGTCGAGCGGCCCGGTTACCGAGACCACCGCTTCTTTGATTATCAACTCCACGCCCGGCGCCAAAGTCGCTATCGACAACGTGCAGAAGGGAACGATTGACGCCCGCGGCAGCCTGCCGCTTGAAAACATCGCGCCGGGTACGCGCCTGCTCTCGATTACTCTCGGCGGCTACCAGCCCTATCAGCAAAACTTATCCCTTAAGCCAGGCGATCATCGGAGCATAGCTGCAATCCTCACACCCAATATCGCGCCCTCCAGGCCAGTTCAGATCCTTTCTTTCACAAGCAGCGCAGCGCAAATCGAGTTAGGACAATCGGTGACCCTGCAGTGGCAGACCGCCAATGCAGCCGGGGTCGCTATCGACAACGGGGTCGGCCCCGTGATTGCCAGCGGCGATATTACCGTCAGCCCGCAGACCACGACTACCTACACCCTGTCGGCGCGCGGGAGCAATGGAACCGAGCAGCGGAAGGTAACGGTAAGCGTCGCGAAGCCCCAGGCGCAGCCCCCGCAGATACTTTCCTTTTCCGCCACTGCGATGCAGATCCAGCAAGGGCAATCGACCATTCTCCAGTGGAAGACCGCGAACGCCAGCGAGGTGTTTATCGATCACGATATCGGACAGGTGGACCCCGATGGGCAGACCGCCGTCAGTCCGCGGACCACCACCGCCTATCTGCTCACAGCCCGGGGAAACGGCGGGACGCAGCAGAGAACGGTCAACGTGGTTGTCGAGCAACCCGCGCAACCTGTCCAGCCCGCGCAATCGGCGGTAACTCCGGCCCCGGTTGTCGATGAGAAAGCTTTGCTCGCTGCCGTCATTGCCAACTTTAATGCCGCGTTGCATGCGCATAATGTTGCGCGGATGCAGATGATTTGGACGGGGATGACCGCCAGGCAGGGCAAGGATTTTCAAAACCTGTTCAAGAGCTATCCTGAAGCGGCGATTTCCGACAGCTGTTCTCCGTCTGCATTGACCGTCTCCGGCGATTCGGCCAGTTGGAGTTGTACGGAAACCACGCGCATTGACCCTAAGTCCGCGCCGCATATTCAAACGATCCAGGTGACCTTCGGCAGGAAAAATGGCGCCTGGACCATTACAGACCGCCGATAATGGCGCAGCGCAGGCATCGCGCCGCTTTCCTCGCCGGACGCCATGCGATATTTCTTCCCGGCCAAAGCAGCTCGCCTGGCCTCTTACCTGCGGTTCACGTCCGCGTTATGCCTCTCGGCTGCATCGTAAGAGGGCGTTGTTTTTTCCATTGACATCATTCGTTACGGCTGCGACACTTGCACTGTTCCTGAATCACTTTTTCTTTCCCCTCGGGTCGCAACCCGGGTTTTTTAAAGGGGAACTCTGCTTTGGCATGTCCAATGTTTCGGACTCTTTGTCGTCGGCGCTTTTGCAGATCCGCAAACCTCAATTTATGGGCCGGCCGCGCCGGAATCGCTGATCCAGGGCGTTACGGCCATATTTAGGGATACCTGTACATGGCCCTGAGCTGTCTCCACGTAGCCGTTTTCTCTTCATCGTAGTGCGGCGTTAACTCTTTTACGCGTCGCCGGTTGCCATCAGGGAGAACCGGAAGAACGCGAAGTCCCGCGAAAAGTCAACGCCTATCGGGAGTCTGCGCATGAACCCGTTTCGCTCGGTGTCCTTGGCTATTCGGCCTCAGCAGAATCTTTCACATTCCATGCCCCCGAACCGGCGCAGGCCGGGCAGATTCTGCCGCGCGTCGATCGGCTTGCTGGTAGCTATATACGCTCTGTGCGCGGCTGGAGCATCCGCGGCGACTCTGACTGTGAATACCACAGCCGATTCTTCCGATGCGTCCGGCAGTTGCGCCAGCGGTACCTGCTCACTGCGCGATGCCATCAACCAGGCCGGCGCGGGCGACACCATCGACTTCAGCGTGAGCGGCACGATCAGGCTGGCCAGCGCCCTTCCAGCCATCACCCAAAACCTGACGATCCAGGGGCCGGGCGCCGGTCAACTTACCGTTTCCGGCGCCGGAAACGCGATTTTCAGCGTTACTTCAGGGGCCAACGTTAACTTCTCCGGCATGACGATCGTCAACGGTGCGGGCGCAATTTCGGTCGGCGCGTCGTCTGCCGCCACTGTGCAGAATTGCGTGTTCACGGCAAACACCGCCACATCCGGCGGCGCCATCGACAATGCCGGTACGGTCCAGGTTTTCAGCAGCACCTTCAGCGGCAACTCGGCGCATCAGGGAGGAGCCCTTTTCAATGCCGGCGGCGCGACCATGACGGTCGCCGACGACACCTTTGCGCAAAACTCCGCGTCCACATCGGGTGGCGCCATCCAGAATGACGGCGCGCTGACTGCCATCAACAACACCTTCTACGCCAACTCCGCGTCCGGGGGCTCCGGAGGAGCTATTTTCAACGCGAGCGGCGGTTCGGTGACTCTCACCGCAAATAACAATGTGTTCGCAGGCAATGCTGCCACCAGTTCCGGCGCGGGAGTCTACAACACAAGCGGCGACACCGCCAATGCTAGCTACAACGTCTATTACAAAAACCTGGCAAACGGCAGCGAAGACGACTGCAATGGCTGCACCACCGACGCCAGCGCCACGTCGGCTGCCGCCAATCCCCTGGCGCTTCCTCTGGGCAACTACGGCGGCCCGACGCAGACTTTTCTGCCCCAGCCGGGCAGCAAGGCCATCTGCGCCGGGTTGGCCAGTCTGGCATCGGCGGCCAGTTTGACCCTCGATCAACGAGGCTTTGCGGTTAACCCCGCCTACAACCCCTGCGCTGCTGGATCCGTCGACGCGGGCGCTGTGCAGACCAACTACATCGAGGTGCAGAACAACGGCGATGCCGGCGCCGGCGCGGGCGACTGCCCCGGCGCAAGCTGCACTCTGCGCGATGCAATCGCCCTGGCCGGTTCGGCGGGCGATATCGATTTCGCCTCGGGCATCGCTACCGTTAATCTGACCAACACCAACGGCGGGTTGACTCTTAACGCTGCGACAGGCGTTGAGATTGTCGGGCCAGGCGCTAATTCCCTCACCATCGATGGCAACGGGAACGGCGCCAATCCGCTCAGCGTCTTTACCGTGAATTCCGGCACCCAGGCCCTGCTCTATGGGCTCACTGTCAAGGGAGGAAACAGTACGGGCGATGGCGGAGGCGTGAATAACTCAGGGACGCTGCTGCTGGCCGAAAGCGCAGTCACGAGCAGTGTTGCCGGCGGCAATGGCGGCGGCATCGGCAATAGCGGGGCGCTGACAGCGCTGAACAGCACCGTAAGCGGCAACTCCGCCGGCGGCAATGGCGGCGGCATCTACAGCAGCGGCGCGGGAGCCTCAGCAGCCATTACGGAAAGCACCATCGAGGGCAACTCGGCCGGAGCGAGCAGCACGGGTGGCGGCATCTATAGCGCAGGATCGATGGCCATCGCTGGCAGCACGATCTGGGCCAACAGCAGCTCAAACGGCGCCGGTGGTATCTTCTCGAGCGGCACGCTCACCCTCGCCAACAGCGTCGTGGCGAACAACTCCGGATCTGCAGGATTCGCGAACCTCGACGGTTCCTTCACAGGCAGCGGCGATGTCATCGGCGGCGGCGACAGCGCCAACACCGCCGACGCCGGCGGCACGGGCGCCGCGATCGCCATGAGCAGCCTGCAACTGAACGGCGCAAGCGATACGGTGCCCACGCTGATCCCCCTGCCCGGTGGCGCATCGGGCAATCCGGTAATCTGCGCCGGCAGCGCCTCCAATATTCCCTCCGGCATCGCTACCGACGAGCGTGGCTACCCGGTCGAGAACACCTCCTATGCGGGATACTCGACGGCAAGTCCCTGCGTAGACGCCGGAGCAGTGCAGACCAACTATTCGATGAGCTTTACCAGCAGCCCCACACCGACGACATTGACGGTGGATCAGGGATTCGGGGCGGCGGTGACGCTCGACGAGAATGGCGTCCCATTTGCGGAATCCAGCGTGTCCATTCCGGTGACGATCAGCAGCGGCACGCTGTACGGGAGCGGCGTTGTGAGCGGAACCGCCAGCGAGAGCACCTCGGCCGGCGTAGCCACGTTCAGCGGCCTTACGGCGAGCGTGGGTTCCGGAGACACGCTGACGTCCACTCTCTCCCTGAACGCGAGCTTGACTACGCCGCTTTCGCTTACGGCAAGCAGCGCGCCGTTCAATGTGAATCCTGCCGGCACTTCGATGGCGCTGACGTCGAACACAGGAGCCAACTCGTCGACCGGAGCCGTGGGTTCGTCTGCCGTGAATCAGTCCGTCACCTTTACCGCGACGGTGACCATCCCGGCCGGCGGCTCTGTGCCCCTCACGGGCAATGTGACATTTACCGATAACGGCAGCGCAATCACCAATGGGAGCAGTTGCGGCACAGCCGGCGTAGTGGCGGTGACGTGGAACGCTACGAGCGCGACGGGTACGGCTACCTGCACGACCAGTGCTCTGGCCGGAGGCAGTCACGCGATCGTGGCCGCCTATAACAGGGACAACAGCGATGCGAATTACCTGGGCAGCAACAATTACGTAACGGAGTCGGTCGGTCTGGTAGCCACTACCGTTGGCACGCCCACTGTTCCGCCCGGCGCGCTTACCGTGAACCAGACCGTAACCGTAACCGCGGCGGTTGCTCCCACCGCCGGCGGGACGCCCACCGTCAACTTCTCGGGTACGATGGAATTCTTCAACAACGGCGCAGCCGTTTCCAATTGCACTGCGGTAACAGTCACGCCTACGTCCACAGGCGCCACCGCGTCCTGCCCGATCTCGGGCCTTACCGCCTCTGCAACTCCATACCAGACCACCGCGCAATACAAGGGAGATTCGAGCTATTCCTCAAGCAGCGCCAGCGCTGCGCTCTCGCTCACAATCGGCCAGGCGAGCGTGAACATGAACCTGGTCACATCGTCTCCCGGCAACACATCTACGGTGAACCAGCCGGTGACTTTCACGGCTACTGTTACGGAGAACCCAACGGGCAGCATCCCTCTCGCTGGGACCGTTGCCTTCACCGACAACGGCGCGACGATCGCAGGCTGTTCGGCGGTCACGCCCTCGCTGTCAACCGGAACGGCTGCTTGCACCGATACCGCCCTTGACGCCCAGCATTCGCCCCATACCATTAAGGCAGCCTACGGCGGCGATCCCAATTTCGCAAATAATAACCAGTCGCTTACCCAGACGGTGAATCCAGCCGGCACCACAACGGTTGTAAGCTCATCGGTCAATCCCTCTGTCCTCGATCAGCAAGTGACCTTTACCGCTCTTGTTACGCCCGCGCCGGGCAGCGTGGGCCTGAGCAGCACGGGCACGGTCAACTTTACCGACAGCGCCACGGGCCAGAGCATTCCCGGTTGCTCGGCGCAGCCTATCACAATCACCAACGGCGTGGGCAAGGCAACCTGCGTCACATCCGCTCTGGCGGTGGATAACGGCTCGACTCCGCATACGATCACGGCTGCCTATGGCAATGATCCCAACTTCACGACCAGCAGCGGAACAGTGATGCAAACCGTGAATCCGGTCAGTTCGACGATCCTGCTGAGCTCCACCGGCGCAGCAACGGTCAATCAGCCGGAGACGTTCACCGCGACGATCACTGTATCGGCGGTTCAGCCTCTGCTGGTCGGAACAGTGGCCTTTACCGATAGCGCGCTTCCATCGCCAGGAACGATTCCCAACTGCTCGGCGCAGGCGGTCACGCAGCTCAATTCATCCACCTGGATTGCGACCTGTCCGGATTCGAGCCTCACGGCGGGAAGCCATACGATTACGGCCCAGTATAGCGGCGACAAAAACCTCTCGGTTGGGAATGGCACCTGGACCCAAACGATGAATCCGGCGCAGAGCAGCATTTT